>JALOMX010000038.1 GCA_025455245.1 Chitinophagaceae bacterium | reverse complement strand
CAGAGGTCCGCTTTCCGAATCCGGTTCCAGCACAAATCCTTTCTCCGTTGCTTCAATATGTATGTTCATCAGGTCAACAAGTTCTGCTTCGGCTACCCAGGCGCTTAGTACAATATCCCTGATGCTTGGTACCTCAGTCGCAGGATCGATGAGTGTATAAAAGCAGGTGATTTCAGCCGGTGGTTCATAATCTGCAAAAAACCATTGTACTTCCATTTGTGTTCCCACTTCTACAGCATTCATTACCATGAAATGATGCTTGTCGGGCCGGTAAAAATTACTGATGTCTTTTTTCAGATTATCAATATTGGTTTCAATTTTATTCATGCCACCATGTTTTATTTAATAGATGCTGCAATATGTCTTCTGTTTACCTGATGATTTTCTTCAATAGCTTCGTTATTCAATTTTACCGAAGCTTCCAATTCTTTTGTCTTCTGTTCAAGAATGGCAAGCCCCTGTACTACACCATCAATAATTTGCTCCGGTCTTGTTCCGCATCCGCATACATATACATCTACGGGAATGTATTGGTCAACTCCGCCTTCACAGTTATACATACCCCTGAATACACCTCCCGTTGAAGCACAAGCGCCACAGGCAATAACCACTTTGGGTTCCGGCATCTGTGCATATATCTCCACCAATCTTTCACGCGAGCGTTTGGTAACGGGCCCGGTAACGAGTAAAATATCACTCTGCTTCGGGTTACCCGTATTGATCATGCCAAATCTTTCAATGTCATATTTGGGGCCAAGGCAGGCCAGAATTTCAATGTCGCAGCCATTGCAACTGCCGGCATTGTAATGAAGTATCCACGGAGATTTTTTTCTATAGCCTGAAAGGTTCATGACAAACTGTTTATTAATAAATTAATGAATGCGAGTGAAAAGGAAACACCGAGTGAAAATCGTAGCATCTGTTTGTAATTGACACGGGCCGTTGAATTGTCAAGTGCATTCAGATAAATAAATGTGAAAATACTTAATGCAAAACCAAGCAGCAAATTGCTCCCGGCAAAAAGAAAAATGAGTGTATAGCAAAAAACATAATCAAGCCATTTTGCCGTGTACACAGCTTCATAAAAAATACCTGAGAATTCCAGTTCCACCCCTCCGGTCACCTCCTGATGTGCTTCCGCTACATCAAATGGAGATTTCTTCAGTTTAATAGGAAGTACCAACAGCAAAGCTACAAATGCAAGGGGCATTTTGTACAAAAGCGGTTGGTTGCTGCTAAAAGCCGCGCCTGCTTCAAAGCTACCGGTCAACATAAAAATGGAAACAGCAATAATGATCAGTACCGGTTCGTATGCAAGGATGCTGATGGCAGACCTGTTGGCACCGAGATGGCTGAATACTGACCTTGTGCTGTAAGCTGAAAGAATAAGCAGGGCAGAGGAAAGCAGGTGCAGGAAAATGACGAGGATGAGATCGCCGCCAAGCAATAAAACAGCCAATGCAAACCAAAGTGAAATGAAATGCATGATGCCCAGAAAGGCATGAGCGGAATGCACTACCATTTTCCTTTTGTCTGCCAGTTTAAAAAAGTCATAAAATGGCTGAAGTAATGGGGGGCCTATTCTCCGCTGCATCCGGGCTTTTACGATGCGTTCAAATCCATACAACAGGCCTCCGATCAGAGGAGCTGCAATGATGAGAATGATTGATATATACATATTTGTCATACTGCCGGATTATAAAAGTGATACCATGAGCATGGCCAGAAAAAATGCGATGCCTATTGAGTAAAACCAGGGTGTTGCCACCTCGGTAGAAAAGTAAAACGATCCAAACGAATAATTAACCTTTTCACCGCACATATACTCTTTTGCGCGGTCCACATTCTTAAACCTGATAAACATGGCCGTCAATAAGGTGGCAGGCAACATCAGAAATGCAATAGCCAATGGTACAATGGGAAGGCTTACTGATCCGATGAGCATATTCCATCCTTCTGATGTAACGGTCGCGGCTTGCTGCAAAGTCGCCTCTGAAACCGGTGAAAAATATTGTGTTAACAACCATGGCAATCCGAAAATACTGAAAGTAATAATACCAAGGAGCATGTACATGGTCGCACGGTATATCATACCTGTTTTTTCAAAACTGATTTTATCGGTTTCTCCCGAACGGTTTATCAGTACCCCGATTACCTTAAAGTAAAGCAAGGTAAGGATGGCCCCGCCGAAGGCCACTGCCACAATGGTTAGCGCGCCAAGCAGTTTCGATTCAATGGCAAAACTTCCCAGGGTTTCAATGCTTAGCCATTTACCAATAAATGCACCGAATGGAGGCAATAAAAGGCTCATAAAACCAATGATCATGACCATGGCGGTGAAGGGGCCTGTTTCGCTCAGACGGTCCATATCCGAAGTTTCTTTCATATGAAAGACCTTTTCAAGTATCCCGGCATTGAGGAATAGCATACTTTTTGAAATTCCATGGAAAAGGATCAGGACTAATGCGGCAATGGTAGTAGTTGGTGTACCCAAGGCCGCCATCATTATCATAAGGGCAAGCAGGGCAATAGTGGAGTGGGCAAGGATCCGTTTAAAATTATCCTGAGCCAAAGCACCTAAAGCTGCTGCCACAAACACAAAGGCAGTCAGCCCTATGATAACCATTGAAAGTGAAGTGTCTTTTAATGCCGGCGAAAGACGTAGGATAACAAAGGGTGCAATTTTAACCATGGTGCTTGAATGCAGTAAAGCGCTCACAGGAGTAGGAGCTACCATAGCCCCAAGCAACCATTTACTGAAGGGCATTTGAGCGCCTTTGATAAGGGCTGCTATGCTGATGAATGCAAGCGGTAATAAAATAGCCTGTTGTCCGGTGTTTGAAAGCAAATTGGTGAATGTAATATCACCCAATTGATTCAGGTGAATATAAAAGATGGCACTTAACAAGGCTACTCCGCCAATCTGATTCATCCATAATGCGGTGACTGCATTTTTTTCTGAAACCTCATCTTTCCTGAAACTGATCAGAAGATAGGAAGCCAATGTGGTCAATTCAAAAAACAGGAAAAAGTATTCAAGGTTGTCGGCTGATACCACAAGGTTCATGGCTGCTATAAACCAGAAAATTATGGACAGGAAATATTTTCTTCTGAAAGGACTGCAATCTTCCTGTTCGATATATTTCAGGGAGAAAATGGCAATAATGCTGCTGATGACATTGATCAGTATGAACATGAACCCGCTTAATTCATCTACCATCAACTGTGCAGATTGTGTATGGGAAAGGTTGAAGAACAGGTAGATCAGTCCGGCTAACTGAACCACACTTAATATACCAACCCATAAACTTTTTCTTTGAATAGCTACCCATCCAAAAAAGCAAAGCAACAGTACATCGAGTCCAAATACTATATTATTCGTATAATCCGGGGCGGTAATGTATTGTGCACCTGATATGTTGCTGAATGCTATAACAGACATTGCAGACAATGCCACTGCAGCAACAATAACCAAAGGTTTTACCAGGTTTTTTGGAAGAATGAGCAATAAAAGACTGACCAGAAGAGGTAGAAAAAAAAGGCCGGACAAATAACTTTCCATAACCGGAGATTTCGAGTGGCAGAATGCACGAAATTACCGATAGGGGGGTGGGTGGCTTATGACAAAGGTCATATTGCAGCATGATTTGGGTTAGGTTGATTGGGCGATGTTATTCAACTGTCTCCGGAACTGTAGTTCTGATATGGCTTTCCAAAATGCCTTGCAGCGCAAAAAATGCTTTGTTTAAATTCTGTTCCGCATGTTCACTCAGACCCTCCCCAAGTTCCCAGTTATAACCGCTGATTGCCAGAATCCATGCTTCGGGAAATTTTCCATAAAGTTCATTGGATAAATAAAGAACTGTTTCCGGACTCTGCCGGTGGGATGAGTAGTAGTAGGTGTTGGCCGGAATACATTTGCTGAATGAAAATCCCTTTTCATTTTGCTGCTCGGTTGCATCAGAAAATATTACGGCATCATAATGGGTAATGAATTGAGCATCTTCGACCTGTAACTGATATCTGTATTCAACCGAAACTTCTTTAAAGCCCGATTCAGCAATCAAATCTCCTAATTTCCAGCCGAGACCATCATCTCCGCGCCCACTATTGCCAATGGCAAGCAGTAATATTTTTATATCCTCAGTTTCTTGTTCTTTCATCTATCAGTTCTCCTTTATGGCTATATAATTCAGCCTTCAAAGGCATTTTACCCAATGCCTGTGTGGCACAACTCAGGCAGGGGTCGTAGGCGCGGATGGCAACCTCCACCTGATTCAGCATACCATCTGTAACATGCCCTTTCCTGCTGATAACATTGTTTGCCACCCATTTTACGGCATTGTTCATCGCATCGTTGTTGTGCGTAGTACTTACAATCAAATTGCATTTTGTGATCATGCCTTTTTCATCAACCTCATAATGGTGGGTCAATGTACCCCTTGGTGCTTCAATAATTCCAATACCTTTATAACGGGGTTCACCTTTACGTACCAGGTCATTTCCGAAAAGCTCAGGGTCAAGTAATATTTCGCGCATAATCTCTGCACTGTGCAGGATTTCTATCAGGCGTGCCCAATGCGAAAACATAGTGCTGTTATTTACTTTCTTTCCTGTAAAGGCTATAAAATCCTGACGGGCTTTCTCAGCCAACGGAGTAGGGATGTAGTCGCACACATTTATACGTGCAAGTGGGCCAACCCTGTTCCATCCTTTATCCCTCCCAAGATTTTTTAAATAGGGAAACTTCATGTATGACCATTGGGCAACCGCTTCCAGAAAATACTCCTGATATTCGTCTGTACTGATATCATCAAGGGTGCAATTTCCCTCAAAGTCTACAGCCCTCAGCTTTCCATGATACATTTCCATAGCGCCATCACTTCTCACCATGCCAAGGTGACCCGACGGGAAGGAAGCAAATTCATCGAGGAATTTATGATTGGCCTCGTGGTAACTTTTTATGAAATCAATCATTCCCATTGACCATTCGATCATGGTATCAATGCTTTCGATATTTTTTCCATCAAGGAAGTAATCCCTTTCTTCCTGCGAGAAGGTTTTATGTACACCACCCGGTACGGCAAGTATACCATGTATTTTTTTACCCGCAACTGCTTTGATAATCTCCTGTCCGAACTTGCGCATGGTAATGCCTTTTATGGCGAGGTCACGGTTAGCTTCGGCAACAGCCACAACATTTCTTTTTTCAGCAGGTGCATCTACGCCAAACAAGAGATCGGGGGAAGCGAGGTAAAAAAAGTGCAGGGCGTGCGATTGAAACATTTGTCCGAAATGCATCAACCGTCGAAGCAGGGTTGCAGTGGGAGAAAGATTTTCCGGATCAATACCCACGAGCTGATCAATGGCTTTGGCGGCAGCAAGGTGATGGCTAACCGGGCAAATACCGCAAAGCCTTTGCACCAGTACAGGCGCTTCCCAATACGGATGCCCTTGTATGAACCGCTCAAATCCCCTGAATTCAACAATGTGAAAAAATGAATCCTTCACCTGTCCGTATTCATCGAGATGGATGGTAACCCGTCCGTGGCCTTCAACACGCGTTACGGGATCAATCGTTATTTTTTGTGTCATGTTAATAGTTGTTTTTTGGTTTATGGTTTGGTATTTATTGTTGGTGTGTTGTATCTGGTGTTTATGGTTTATTGTTTATGGTTAGTGTGATTTATATGTACGAGGTTGATGTGTGTAAAATTTAATGAGATGTTTGAACTAAAGAATATACCCTGAACCATAAATAATAAACAAAAAATCAATCATATTTAAACTCAGAATATAAGATCGAGTACTCTTCACCCCAAAGAATGTTCTTCACTGTCTTCCAGATATGGTTTGCATCAGGAGGGCAACCGGGTATGTGATAATCAATCTTCACAATTTCGTTGCATGCATATACACGGTCCAGAATCTTTGGCAAGTCTTCGTGATAGGGAACTACATGGGCGCCTGCTTCGCTTGTGGCCGAGTTGAGGTAAGCTTCTTCAAGACACTCACTCAACGGAATACTGTTACGCATAGAAGGCAGGCCTCCCCAGATAGCACATTCACCCAGTGATACAAGGATGTCACACTGTTCCCTGAATTTCCGCAACGTTTCAATGTTCTCCGAGTTACATACACCTCCCTCAATGATACCCAAATGACATCTTGATGTAAAGTGTTTGAAGTCGGTAAGCGGCGATTTATCGAATGATACTAATTCTACCATATCAAGCAATTCGGTGTCAATATCAAGCAGGCTCATATGGCAACCAAAACAACCGGCAAGCGAAACGGTAGCAACGATCTTTTTACTCATAACGGGCTCACGTTTGCGCAGCCCCGGTTTTTTCTTGTTGAAGTTTTCCTGCACAGATTCCATATCGAATTTACGCTCGCCAAAAGGGGCAGAAAGGCTGACTCCGCGTACAATAATAGCCCCTGTCGGACAAATATGCATGGCATTCACAGCCTGTTCTTCCGTTAGTTTGGCTTCCTGCTCATAATCAATGCCTACATAGGTTTCATTGCCCCGGTTTTGATAATTAAAAACAGTTTTTCCCTCATCCGTTTTTACATCCACAACACAACGCAAGCATTTAATACAACGGTTGTGTTCCATGATCATGCGTTGGGGATTGAAATCTATCAGCCTGTCTTTAAACAGGTGCTGAAACCTTGTATTGGAAATTCCAAGTTCATAACCCATGTGCTGAAGATCGCAATTGCCGCTTTTTTCACATGCCGGACAAATATGATTCCCTTCAGCAAACATCATCTCAACCAATGCCTTTCTTGTGTCGTTCAGGTCGGGCGTGTTTACCTCAACCGTTAATCCCTCTCTTACTTTTTCAGTACATGCCGGTGCGTATTTTCCATTGATTTTGCTTGTGCAAACACGGCAAGTGCCAAGGGGAGGTTCTATATGTTCATAATAACATAGCGAGGGAATAAAGATGCCGTTTTCTTTCGCTACCTGCACCAGGTTACGGCCTTTTTCAGCCTGAATGCTTTTACCATCGATGGTAATATGTACAAGGTCTGACATGATGTATTAGTTAAATTCCAAATAAACAAATTCCAAATTCCAAAGGGGAATTACAATTTTTAAACTCATTACTATCTCACACCCTCCCTTCACACCCAACAAAAAACCCTAAACAATAAATTTTAATTCTTATACTGTTCATACGCTTCAGTTGCTGCCTCCAGGTCAAATTTCAGGTTCAGGCCGTTGTAATCCTTATCCAGCCTTGCTTTGAAGTAGTCGCTAAATTTATCCATCGCAAAAATTAAACTGTTGGTAGCTGTTTTTCCAAGTCCGCAGCGGCTCGTATTTTTCATGATCATTCCCCAGTTTTTCAATTCCTCAAGGTCTTTTTCATTGGCAAGCCCAAGGTCCAGTCTTTCCAGTTTTCGCTGAATAATGAAATTGCCTGCACGACAGGGCGTACAAATTCCGCAGCTTTCGCTTTTGAAAAACTCAGAAAAATTAAGCAACACTTTTACCAGGTCCCTGCTTTTGTTGAAAACCATGATTGACCCCCCTGAACGGATATCTTTTCTTGCCAGCAAATCGAGCATGGAAATCCGGCGGTATTTATCCTTTATGGAAATGCATTCACCCGATGGGCCACTGATCTGAATATACATAGGATCATCTGCTTCGCACAACTCAAGCAGTTCTGCAACCGTCATGCCCCATTCAATTTCGTAAATACCGGGCAACTTGCAATCGCCGCTAACGGACAACAACTTGACGCCGGGTGATCCCGGTATGCCAAGCTGACACCATGCTTCCGAACCCATTTCGATGATGCGTGCTGCGGCGCAAAACGTTTCAACGTTATTGATAACCGTGGGTTGTTGAAGATATCCTTTTTCTACAGGAAAAAACCATTTTGTCCTTGGCTCGCCACGCTTGCCTTCAAGCGATTCAAGCAAGGCTGTTTCTTCACCGCATACATACGAACCTGCGCCCATCTGCACGCGGATGTCAAAATCAAATCCTTTTATCCCTCCACAATCCTTTCCAAGCAATCCGGCTTCCCTGTATTTGTCAATGGCAGCCTGTAGTTTTGGCAACAGCCATCGATACTCTCCCCGCAGGTAAATAATACCATGCGGCGCCTGAATGGTGTATCCGCACAGCAACATTCCTTCAAGCAATGTTTCAGGTCGGGTGTTCATCAATACCCGGTCTTTAAAGGTGCCCGGCTCGCCTTCATCGGCATTGCAAACTACATATCGGGTGTCACCCTGAGCATTTTTTGCTGCAAGCCATTTTTTCCAGGTAGGGTAGTAGGCCCCTCCGCGACCGCTGAGCTCGGCTTTCTTCATTTCATCAAGAATGCCATCACTGCCAAGAACTGAAGCTTTTTCCAGAACCATGCCAGGCTCAAAACTTTTAAAGAAAACCGAACCCGGGGCGGGGGCATACCGCAAATTGTCCGATGGTGAATCACACAACATATCAACGTCAAGGCCTCTCCGTAATGCCGAAATGGTGTCTTTTACCCTTATGGCATTCAGGTGGGTAAAAGGATGAAAGTTTATCAATGCTGATGGTTCATGATCGCTCAGCCCGATACAGGGGGTTAGGAACAAGCCAAAAGTGCCGGTTCTGTCAACTGATCCGAAAGTGGCGCCGGTTTCCCTTTCAAAGGTTTCTTTTACCCTTTGAAACCCTTTATGATCGGCCACAATGCTGTTGTTGAGGTATATGGTGTACTTCCCTGTGGGTTTGCGGTGGAAGAAATGGTAGAAAGACACAACGCCTTCTATTTCAATGGACGAAAGATTAAACTCATCGGAAAGGTTTTTAATATCCTCATCCCGAATGTAACCATTGGCTAATTGCAATTCCCAAAGGCGGTCCATCATGTGGGTGCGCATCGGTTCTGTCATGGCTTATGTTTTATGGCAAACAAAAATGCCGGATACTTTTGCATGCCGGAATGAAAATGCACACAATCAACCCTTTAACCCGGACAATTCTTACAGGCCGGAATGCAATCGTAAAAGCGGGGATGAAGTTACGTAAGACGGTTTGGGTTATTTATGAGAAATATCAGGGTATTGATCAATTTTAGGCATTACAAGGAAAGACTTTCATAGCAGGTACGCTTTTTTTCCGAAGTTCCGGAAAAGGAAACGATTTGGACAATGACTATGATATCAGCCTGTTTTGCATGGTAGAAGTATTAAATTTTTGTCTGATATTGCTTTTCAGGATTTGCTGTATTATCTTGGGGTTTGCTTTTTTAAAAGAAATGGCATGTGTCTATGAAACACTCATGCGGCCTTCAAAAACATAGATTTACTTTCCATAGTTTCCCCCTTTTTTATAAAATCAGTTATCTGTTTCAGGTAATAAGCATGACCCTATGGATGGTAATGGGAATGTCGTGCCGTGAAAAACAACAAAATGACATAAAAGACTATGGTTTTTATTGCTGGCCGTCTACAACCCCCTGCAAGAATCGTGAATATGGCATGGAGTTTTCATATAAAATGACCCGGATTGAAATGGTGAATGGTCAGCTTCAGACTACCGAAGGGCGGGTAGCCACCTTGATTTGCTGTTCCGATATTCCTGCGCTGATGGATACGTTGCGCAGGTTCAATGATACATTGATGGCCCACAGAGAGAAAGGTTCAGGTGATCTTGAAAAAAGCTGTGTTCTGCCGCCCAATATCCGGATTTTTGTAAACCGTACTTATGACTGGAATTCAGGGAAATCACTTTCTTTTATTGGCTTTACAGATCAGGATCATTCCGATGGATTTACCTATTATGTTCCTCAATTTGAACAGTTTGATGATTTTTTTACCGAACTTGGCAACATGTACAGAAAGTGCTGCCTTCGGGAATCGGATGAAGAAAGCCGGGAATAGCATTGTATTTGTTCACAGTTTAAATTTTTTTATATGCGGTTTATATTGTTTTTTATGAGCATATCAGTTTTCCATGTAATCAACCTGCATGCTCAGAAAGTATCGGTTTACAGCATTATTGAAACTCGTTCAACTTCCGATAGCTATTCTCTTCGCTCACCAAAGTAACGGATGATCAGGGTCTTGACCTGCTGAGTGAAGAGGAGGATGATCATGAATATGAAGAAATAGATCAGGAGGGTATGGTTCGGTTTAAAACCAAAACACCTTCACGGAAAGCAAGTGTTGTGAAGGAACTTGCTGGTGAGATCAGTTTATTCTCACCTACTGAGGCCAATGGAGGCATTTTGAAAATTTCAGGTTATCAATCAAAAGCCAATCAGAATTTATTGCCGGATAATGTTGGCTTAAAGCTTGTTTACCTGACCAAGGAAAGCATGGATAAGTTTGCTAAAGAACAAAAGCAAAAAAAGGAAGCCGACCTGAACAAACTCAGCAGTGCTGCTAAGGAACTTGCTGAAATATTGATGAGTGCTTTAGACGGATTTTCAATGTTTGGCGATGATCCCAATCAGGTCATGTTTGTTATGGATGGTGATGAAAGTAAGTTGGTGGACTTATATTTTGAGGATGCTTCCGGTAAAAGAATCAGCCGGAATGGCTATACAAAAAGCGGTAATATGATCGGGTATTATTTTGAGGAACAACCCAAACCCGATTGGAAACTTGTATTGAATATTGAAACCCCGGCATCGGTAAAGAAAATCCCCTTTTCATTGAAAGATATTGATCTTCCTTAACATGGAGTCTTTATGATTTAATGCTTATGCGCTCCCCTGAATGCAAAATATTTCTGCATCAGGTAGCTGAAAGTTACTACTATCACAACGTTGATGACCTGAGATATGGTAGGGTAAAAACCGAGGATATCCACCATGATTTTGAGGTTGATATAATTCAGGAATACACTGCCCATGGTAGTCAAAAAATACCGGAACAATTGATGCCTGCGGCGTAGCATACTGCCGCTGAAAACTACATACCGCGCCAGGTAAAAACCTACGGGGAAGGTTACCATAAATGACAAAATCATGGCGGCAATATGCGGACTTAGGGTTACAATGGGGGTGGGTACCAATTGTTTTTTAAAAATGAAATTATAGCCCACGAAAAATACGAGGATTCCCATGGCTGTATTGTAGGCGCCACAGGCTGCATAACGAAAGGTCTGAAATGGCATCCATTGCCTGAAGGGCGGGTAGAAAAACTCAAGGACACGGGATATAAAGGATGCTATCATAGTTTAAAAAGGCGGTCAAAGGTAACAGGATTGGCCTAATTTTGCCGGTTCATTGAAGCCATTGAAGGCGGTTTAGCTAATAAATAATTCATTTTCATGCAGATAGCAGACATTATAAGACAATTGAGCATTCAGGCTTTAAAGGCCGTTTTTGATATTGATGCAACCCCTGAAAGCCTGACCATTAACGAAACCAAACCGGAGTTTACCGGTGATTATACCCTGGTGTTGTTCCCGTTTGTAAAGCAGGCACGCAAAAGTCCCGACGCATTGGGGGCCTCCATTGGTGAATGGATGCAGGCCAATGCTCCTGAAATTATTTCCGGTTTTGAAACCGTAAAAGGCTTCCTGAACCTGAGTGTTTCCAATCAATACTGGGTAATCTTTTTGCAACAGCAAGGGGGTGAACACTTTGGCATGGCGGCACCCCACGGTAAAAAAGTGATGGTGGAATACAGCAGCCCCAACACGAATAAGCCTTTGCACCTTGGTCATTTACGAAACAACTTTCTGGGCTGGAGTGTCGCGGAAATTTATAAGGCCAACGGGTATAATGTGATGAAGACCTGTGTGGTAAACGACCGCGGAATCCACATCTGCAAAAGCATGCTGGCCTGGCAAAAATTTGGGAACGGCGCTACGCCGGCTACTACCCAAACCAAGGGCGACCACCTGGTGGGCGATTATTATGTAAAATTTGAAAATGAACTACGGTCACAGTCTGAACCGGTTTTGCATGAATTGCTCGAAGGAAGGGATGTGGCAGGAATGGATGAGGCGGCTTTACAGAAGGCAAAGTTGTTGGTGGCAAAACTGTCGGATGGCCAACTGCCTGATGATAAACAATCAGAAATCAGGGACGAACTAAAAGATATGGCGCGCAATGCCACACCCATTATGCACGAGGTGCGCGATATGCTGCGCAAGTGGGAACAGGGTGATCCGGAGACCATGGCCCTTTGGAAAATGATGAATGGCTGGGTGTACGATGGCTTTGATGTAACGTATAAGCGCATAGGAAGCAACTTCGACAAAATTTACTACGAAAGCGAAACCTACCTTGAAGGGAAACAGTATGTGGACGAAGGGTTGAACCGCGGTGTTTTTTTTCGCAAAGAAGACGGCAGTGTTTGGATTGACCTGAGCGGCGAAGGACTTGATGAAAAATTGGTGCTTCGTAAGGATGGCACTTCAGTGTACATCACACAGGACATTGGTTTGGCAAAGCACAAGTACGCCGATTTTCCCATGGAGCAAAGTGTATATGTGATAGGCGACGAACAGAATTACCACATGAATGTGCTGAAACACATATGCAAAAAATTGGATATGCCGTTTGCAGATGGTATCCACCACCTGAGTTATGGCATGGTAGATCTTCCTACCGGCCGTATGAAAAGCCGCGAGGGCACGGTAGTTGATGCAGATGACCTGTGCGATGAGATGGAAAAAGTTGCGGCCGATAAAACTGCTGAGCTGGGCAAAGTGGAAGGGTTTACCGAAGCAGAACTGAAAGTGCTTTACCATACGCTGGGTATGGGCGCTTTGAAGTTTTATCTGCTGCGGGTGGACCCCAAAAAGCGTATGGTTTTCAATCCCGAAGAGAGCATCGATTTTCATGGGTTCACAGGGCCTTTTGTACAATACACCTATGCCCGTATTCAATCAGTATTGAAAAAGGCCGGTTATACAAAAGAAACGGATAAGGACCTGACGGAGGCCGGCTTGCTGCCGTTGGAAAGGGAACAAATAAAACTGCTTGAACAGTTTCCCGGAATGGTAAAACAGGCATGCACAGAAATGAGCCCTTCGGTTATTGCCCATTATGCCTTTCAGGTAGCAAAAGCCTTCAACTCATTTTATGCTGAACATAGCATTGCAAAAGCCGAAAGTGAAGAAAAAAGAACCTTGCGCCTTGAGATCAGTTACCTTACCGGTGTGGTTATCCGCAATGCCATGAAGCTGCTGGGAATTGCTGTTCCGGAAAGGATGTAATCGCCCCGGCTCACTTTTTTAAAGGAAGGTTTTTTTGAATTGGATCAAGGCTTAAGTTTGTTAGGTAATTAATGAGGATATTCCAAATGACTTGATGAACCTATGGTGTTTTAGGTCGTATTTTGTTAGCATAAGCTTCATTGATTTTTTCTTTTACAAATTATTTTGCCATGTCTGAAAATAACTATTCAAGAAGAAAGTTTTTAACACAGGCCATGCTTGCATCTGCGGCGGTGGCTACTCCCGGTTTGTTGAAAGCCGGCGTCTATCAATTTAAAGCCGGCGATAAGGTAAACCTTGCCTGTGTGGGTATTGGAAACCGTGGCGGTGAAATCATCCGCGAGTTTTACAAAACCGGATTGGCCAATATTGTGGCGCTGTGCGATGTGGATATGGAAGCGCCGCATACCCTTGATATACTCAAACAATTTCCGGATGTTCCCCGGTTCAAGGACTTCAGGCAGATGTTTGAAAAAATAGGTAAGCAGATTGATGCTGTATCTGTTGGTACACCAGATTTCTCGCACTTTCCGGTAACCATGATGGCCATTAAGTTAGGCAAACATGTGTATGTTGAGAAGCCTATGGCCCGCACTTTCAATGAAGTTGAACTGATGATGACAGCTGCTGCCAAATACCCGAAAGTTGTAACTCAAATGGGCAATCAGGGGCATTCCGAAGCCAATTATTTTCAGTTTAAGGCATGGACGGAAGCCGGCATCATTAAAGATGTAACGTCTATTGTTGCTCATATGAATAATTCCCGCCGATGGCATGGATGGAACCCGCAAATCAGTTCTTTTCCACCGGCTGAAAAAATTCCGGATACGCTTGACTGGGATTTATGGCAGGGTCATACGCAGGGTCATAATTATCATGAAGACTTTGTAAACGGGCAGTGGCGTTGCTGGTACGATTTTGGCATGGGGGCGCTCGGCGATTGGGGCGCGCACATTATTGATACGGCGCATGAGTTCCTCGAACTTGGGCTTCCATACGAAGTTACCCCACTGAAGTTGGACGGGCATAATAACTTTTTTTATCCTATGTCCACTACGCTTTCATTCAAATTTGCAAAGCGCGGCAATAAACCTCCTGTTGAGATAAGGTGGTACGATGGCATCGATAACCTTCCTCCCATTCCTGAGGGGTATGGTGTGCAGGGCCTCGACCCCAATATTCCGCCCCCAAGCAATGGCCCGATTACGCCCGCAAAACTGAATCCGGGAAAAATTATTTACAGTAAAGAACTCACTTTTAAAGGCGGTTCGCACGGCAGCACTTTATCCATCATACCCGAGGCTAAAGCCAAAGAAATGGAACCGCGTTTGCCCATGGTTCAGGCAAGCCCCTCCAATCATTTTGCCAATTTCCTGAAAGCCTGCATGGGCGAAGAAAAGGCGCGTTCGCCTTTTTCCATTGCAGGCCCGTTGAGCCAGGTTTTTTGCCTCGGCGTATTAGCCCAATGGACAGGGGAAAAGATTGTTTTTGACCCGAAAAAGAAAGTAGTTACCAGCAGCAAAAAAGCCAACGAATTACTAATCGGGCCTCCGCCACGTAAGGGGTGGGAAGAGTTTTATAAAGTGTAGATTGGAGTTTAAACTAAAGGTTGGTGAGACACCAACCTTTAGTTTAAG
>JALOMX010000327.1 GCA_025455245.1 Chitinophagaceae bacterium | reverse complement strand
GGGGTAACCTGCTGATCATTCCTGATCAATGGAAAAATTATGAGGGTGTCGTTTCTGATTAACTGCTCGATTTCATCCTTCATTCTGTAATAAAGAATACTCATGAGCTCAACCTTTTCATGATCACTGCTTTCATCTGTCCATTCTTCCATGTAATTGGTTACCATTTCAAGAAGGCGCCTGATGGGTTGATAATGTTTATTGTCAATGTATGTACACAACTTTCCCGGAGGGAGTTGATTGATTTCTACTAAATGGGACTCGAGCATAGTATACAATTTTCCAAAAGCGAAACTAAAGTGGATTTTTCCTCTACTTCATGATACCACTCAAGCCCGGATATGATTTTTGTCATTTTTACGACTTGATTAAAACCAAAAAGCACGTAAAACCCAAAGGTCTTACGTGCTTTTTTATAAGAATTAAAAATGAGGTTACTAGTAGTCGCTGAGATTAGCGGTTTTGATGAGACCCTTCATATTTGTTATCCGGATTTTCTTACCCACTAGTTCTATGATCCTTTCCTTGTTTAATTCACTCAGCAAACGGATAGCTGTTTCGGTGGCAGTGCCTACAAGGTTGGCAATTTCCTCACGGGAAAGTTGAACAGATAAAACATCCGTTCCCTGTTCAAATCCGTATGTTTCCTTCAGAAATAACAAAGTTTCTGCAAGCCTTTCCCTAACGGGCTTTTGGGCAAGGTGTGTCAGTTTTATTTCCGCCTCTTTCAATTGTGCACTCAATAACTTCATCACTTCATTGCTCAGGTTGCTATCCTTTTTCAGTGCTCCTAAAAAAATGTCCCGTGGAATAAAACAAACCTGCGAATCTTCAAGGGCAGTGGCGGTAGCATTGTAACGTTCACTGGCTATCATACTGCGGTATCCCAAAACATCACCATCCTTTGCCAATCTTACGATTTGCTCCTTTCCTTCATCCCCGATTATAGATACCTTAATTTTTCCTTTGTTTACACAATAGATTCCGAAGGGGTGCCCTCCTTCATTGAAAAGGACCTGCCCTTTTCGGTATATTGAACATGTTTTACTGTCGCTTACTTCATCAAGGTTTTCACCATGCATGCAGCAAAAAACGGAGTCTCCCCTTTTTTCGCATTGCGAACAGTGAACATGATCAAATGTTTTTGTCTGCGTCATATTGGCTATAAAGTTGATAATGAACTATTTGCAAGTAAATATAAAGTTTTTTGGCTTTCCCTATTCACTCTTATAAGTTTTGCAAAACTAACTTCAAAAATTTACTTTTATCGTAAAAAGAATGTTTATTGGAATCACTAAAAACTTAAACAAAACACTCCTTTAACAAGGATTTTAAAATGCAAAACTGTTCTAATAAAAAATTACGACTCTGACAAAAACATTAGGTTTGCGGACAAAAGCTTGCACATATGTATAAAACCATTTTAACTGAACAATCAGAAGATGGTATTTTAAAAATTACCATCAATCGTCCCGAAAAACTTAATGCCCTTAACAGTGATGTGATTGCAGATTTATCAAAAGCGATATTTGACCTTCACACGAATCAGGCAATAAAGGGTGCCATTATCACGGGAGCAGGGCCAAAATCATTTGTGGCGGGTGCAGATATCAGTGAATTTACCCTGCTTGATGCACAAGGGGGAAGAAAACTTGCAGAAAAAGGCCAAATGGAAGTGTTTGATCGTATTGAACAAAGCCCGAAACCCGTTATAGCTGCAGTTAATGGGTTTGCATTAGGTGGCGGTTGTGAACTTGCCATGGCCTGTCATTTCAGAATTGCTTCGCATCAGGCAAAATTCGGGCAACCGGAAGTAAACCTTGGATTAATTCCCGGGTATGGCGGAACCCAACGCCTGACACAACTGATAGGCAAAGGACGGGCTATGGAATTGATGATGACCGGCGCCATGATCGATGCACAAGAGGCTTACAGGATTGGCCTGGTTAATCATTTGACAGAACCGGAAAACCTGTTGGATAAAGCAACAGACATTCTCAGGGTAATCCTGTCAAAAGCCCCTTTGGCCATTTCCCGGATAATTGACCTTGTAAACACAGCCTCCATAGGCGACCCGGATGGACTAAAAAAAGAAATGGATGCCTTTGGGGAATTATTTGGTACCGAGGATATGAATGAAGGAGTAACGGCCTTTCTGGAAAAAAGAAAACCTGTTTTCAAAGGAGCATAAAAACCCGCCCACGGTATTGGCCGTGGGCGTTTTGGTTTTAATGAAATGGTACTACAGGAAAGTAAGTGCACCTCTAAATTATACCCTGCAATCATACACCGCTTGATTAGTTATGCACGCCCCTTCTTTTTCGTGGAAAAGCAAAAGATTACCAAAATCATACTTACCTACCCCACGATTGAATAATTTCGCGCAGTTGAAAATTTGGCATTGCTAACTGTAAAAATCATAATTCGTAAATCATTAATCGTAAATAAACTATGGCTTATCGTATTGAAAAAGACACCATGGGCGAAGTTCAGGTTCCCGTGGATGCCATTTATGGCGCACAGACCCAACGCAGTATTGACAATTTCAAAATTGCGCAGGACATCAACCGTATGCCCAAAGAGATCATCAAGGCATTTGCATATCTGAAAAAAGCGGCTGCCATCACCAACTTTGAAGCAGGTGTACTTTCTCAGGAAAAATGCGAGCTGATTGGTAAAGTCTGTGATGAAATCCTTGAAGGACAGCATGCAGATGCTTTTCCATTGGTGGTTTGGCAAACGGGCAGCGGCACGCAAAGCAACATGAATGTAAATGAAGTGATCGCCTACCGCGGACATGTACTCAATGGCGGACAGCTTACCGACAAAGAAAAATTCCTTCATCCCAATGATGATGTAAACAAAAGCCAAAGCAGCAACGATACCTTTCCTACGGCCATGCATATAGCTGCTTATAAAATGCTGATTGAAACTACCATACCCGGCATAGAAAAGCTACGCGACACCCTTGAAGCCAAGAGCAAGGCATTTATGCATGTGGTAAAAATTGGCCGCACGCACTTTATGGATGCTACCCCGCTTACCCTTGGACAGGAATTCAGCGGATACGTAAGTCAACTCAACCATGGCCTGAAAGCCATTAAGAACACGCTGTCGCACCTGAGCGAATTGGCCTTGGGAGGCACCGCTGTTGGCACCGGCATCAATACACCCAAAGGATATTCTGAAAATGTAGCGAAGCATATTGCCGCGCTTACAGGATTGCCATTTGTAACCGCTGAAAATAAATTTGAATCATTGGCTGCACACGATGCTATTGTTGAAGCCCATGGCGCATTGAAAACCGTGGCTGTAAGCCTGATGAAAATTGCTAAT
>JALOMX010000326.1 GCA_025455245.1 Chitinophagaceae bacterium | reverse complement strand
AATCAAATGTAGTTCAAAGAACGAAAGCAAATCACAACTATATCGTTCGATGTTACAATTATCTCCGGGTTGGTATCAATCAAATGTAGTTCAAAGAACGAAAGCAAATCACAAATTTTTCCAAGTAGGATGTACAATTTGGGGCTAAAAGTACGAAGTAGGAAATACGAAGTAGGAGGAGACATTTAAGGGTATTCATAAATTAAAGTTCATCCAATCTTTTCCCAACATTGGGTGGGTTTTCAAAATAAAATCAAAAGGTTTACGGCAAATGAAGACGATAAAGAGGGCGTGGAAAATGCCGGCAAAAGGCGCGAAGATAGCAGGCGGCAACGATTTCTATCCCGGGGTTGACATTTGTGTAGTTTATTTGCATCCGCTTGTCAAACCAATTGATTCATTATGAATGCCTATATCATATCAGGAGTACGAACGCCCATCGGTAAATTCAAAGGAAGCCTTGGCCCGGTAAGGGCCGACGACCTTGCCGCAATGAGCCTGAAGGCTTTACTCGAAAAAAATCCGGGAATTGATGCCAGCCTTATTGACGATGTCATTTTGGGCTGTGCCAATCAGGCCGGCGAAGACAACCGTAATGTGGCCCGTATGGCTTTGTTGCTTGCCGGCCTGCCTTATACGGTGCCCGGAGAAACGGTAAACAGGCTGTGCGCTTCGGGCATGAGTGCGGTAGTACAGGCGTCCCGTGCTATTAAGGCAGGCGACGGTCACATGTACATGGCAGGCGGTGTTGAGCATATGACAAGGGGGCCATTGGTACTTTCCAAGTCGGCCATGCCCTTTGGCGGTGATGCAGAATTGTTCGACAGCAGTTTTGGATGGCGATTTATCAACCCCCTGATGAAAAAAATGTACGGCACCGATGCCATGGGCGAAACGGCTGAAAACCTGATTGATATCCACCATATCAGCCGCGAAGATCAGGACAGGTTTGCGCTGTGGAGTCAGCAAAAGGCAGCAGCTGCACGTGCATCGGGAAGGTTGGCCAAAGAGATTATACCGGTAGAAATTCCTCAGAAAAAAGGCGGGCCTGTCATTATAAAAGATGATGAGTTTATTAAACCGGACACCTCCCTTGAAGGCCTCGCTCAATTGAAACCCGCTTTCAGGAATAATGGAACGGTAACGGCAGGCAATGCATCCGGACTGAACGATGGCGCCTGCGCATTGCTGATAGCGAGTGAAAAGGCTGTTGAAGAAAAAAGCCTCAGGCCTATGGCAAAAATCATATCGTCGGCGGTGGTGGGTGTTGAGCCACGCATCATGGGCATTGGCCCTGTGGAAGCAAGTAAACGGGCTTTGCAAAAAGCAGGTTTATCCCTTGATGAGATGGATATCATAGAATTGAATGAAGCCTTTGCGGCACAGGTACTTGCCTGTACACGCAGCCTTGGGCTAAAAGATGATGACCCACGCATCAATCCCAACGGGGGCGCCATTGCACTTGGCCATCCGTTGGGCATGAGTGGTGCAAGGTTATTGCTGACAGCCGCCTTGCAACTGCAGCAAACCGGAGGCCGTTATGCACTGTGTACCATGTGCATTGGTGTGGGACAGGGTTATGCAACCATCATTGAGAAAGTATAATTATTTTTATATACCATCTAAAGATTACCACTATGCGCCGCCTCATATTTCTTGCTGCATTGTTTCTTTCGGTAAAGAACATTGTATTTGCCCAAAATCCTTCCAATGCCCAAACAAGGGAGGAGCGTTTTAAAAAACTGGAAAGCAAGATGATCTTTCCGGTGATCAATGCAGGATACCTTTCGGGTGTACTGCCTGTAGGTCAGCCTTCAGAAAAGCCAGATCCCAATGCTGAAGTAAAACTGATGTTTGATTTTACGCAAGCCACTTCTTCAGGTAACCAGGCTACTAAAGTAAATGAAGGGCTTGCAGAGGTAGCCCGTGTGATCAACCTGCATGCCGTTGCGGGAACACCTGAAGAAAAAATTAAAGCGGTTATTGTATTTCATGCTGCCTCCATTACCACCGTAATGAATGATGCCTTTTACCAAAAGCAATACCAGACAAATAACCCCAATGCCTTGTTGCTCAGCAAACTGAATGACTTAGGATGCAATCTTGTAATTTGCGGACAAAGCCTTCAGCTTCGGGATATACCTGCAAGCAACCTTTTGCCTTTTATGAAGGTTGCCGTTGCTGCCAAAACCACTTTAACCAAATATCATCAGCAGGGGTATTTTCTTTTTGAAATAAAAGGGGAATAATTCACCAAAATCCGACAGACCCGGCCTGTAACCATTATTATTCGGGACCAATGATCAACACCTCATACGTGGCTGTTACGCTTACCGTACTGCTGTTATGGTTAAATACCCTGATCTTGAAAGAGGTAGAGGTTACATCGAATGGAATGAACTGTACCCTTGCGCCTTCACCGCCCACAGAAGACAGCAACTGCCCAACCAAAACTATGGGCGTTGCTGCAAATGAGCCGGAGTTATACAAAAAAGCTGCACTATTCACATGTGCGCCTGCGCTGAGGGAAGCTGTAAGTTCAATCTGCCTTCTTTCCATCCTTTGCATAGAGGAGCCGGTACCCCTTACCACACCCCTGCCTCCGCTGCGCACATCCCCGGAGGCAATCATATTACCTGTGATACTGGTATTACCCTGAATGGTAGCAGTCCCCTGGATAACAGCGTTCCCTTCAATGGTAGTGTTATTGCCAATGGTCAGCGCATTGTTTGGATTAAGTGTGCCATCTATGCGCACTGCGCCCTGCATGCGTACGCTTCCATTGCCTATATCAAGCAAATATGAGCTATTGGGAGTGGTGCCAATCCCAACCCTATATTCAAAATATCCTACTCTCGTATGCAAATCGTATTGGGGAATGTTGTTGCCAATTCCTGCAGCAACCCCCGCACCAGCTATGATATACCAGGTTGAATTGATTGATTCAGACACATGAAGTTTCCATTGCGGTGAGGTGATGCCAATGCCTACATTGCCAAATGAATCAATAACCATTCTTCTTTGACCCTGCGTGTAAAAATCGAGCCCGGCCTGATTAGGGCCCGGCGTTCGCCTGCTGCCAATACCCACCTTTTTATTGTTGCCGAAAGTAAGGGCGCTTTCGCCGGAAAAACAAAAAACGAATAAAAAGGAAGCGAATAAAAAAAATACCTGTTTCATCTTGTACCCGATTTGCATACAAGATGAAAAAAAATCGGACTCCTGCAAATAGAAACCCGATTCCCTAACGTCAATTATGCCTCACCCCTTCCTTCACCCAGAACACATGCAGTATGTACAGAAACACCGCATCCATGGTTTCCTCAGCACCACGAGGGGAACCGGGTATGGTGATCAATAAAGTATCGCCTGCAAAGCCGGCAATTCATTGCCTGAGTGAGGCATGGAGTTATTGTTGCCGAACCCATCTTCCGGAGGCTGCTTTTGGTATGTATATTTGTAAAATTTACCGACATTTACTATTTGAGAATGATAATACTTCAGAACATGCTACTTGATACCACTTTTTATGACAGATGTATTGAAACACTAAAAAAAGCATATAGCCTGATGGCTCAAAGTTCCCCTGAAAATATTGAATTTGACCTTTACAGAAGCGCCTGTATTAAAGAGTTTGAAATCATTCTTGAACAATCCGGTAAATTATTAAAGAAAGTTTTAATTCCATATTTCGACTCTTCAAGAACTGCGGATGCTTTAACATTTAAGAATGTTTTCAGGCATGCCGTGTTGAGAAGTATAATATCTGATGAAGCATGTGAAAGATGGCTTCATTATCGGGATATACGTAACCATACAGCACATGATTACGGTGTAAATTTTGCTGAAGAAACAATAAAAATAATACCACAGTTTATTGCAGATGCCGGACAATTATCAGCAATCGTAAAAACCTCAAATATTGAATAAAATGCTTTTAAGGCATAAAGACAAGGAAAAGCTATGTGCCATTTTTTCAAGCGTAAACCATCCGTTCGAAATTTGGGCCTATGGGAGCAGGGTAAGCGGAAAAGCGCATACGGGCAGCGATCTTGACCTTGTTATCCGCAGCAATCAGGGTACTAAAATCCCCGAGGAAATACTTAAAATGCTTCAGCAGAAAATTGAAGATAGTACAATCCCCATTTTAGTGGAATTGCGTGACTGGAACAGGTTACCTGAATATTTTCATAAAAACATTTTGGAAAACCATGTCGTGCTATTTTCAAATATCACGAAAACCGAAACGGCTAATTATGCCTCACCCCTTCCTTCACCCTGAACACATGCAATATGTACGGAAACACTGCATCCATGGTTTCCTCAGCACCTCGAGGGGAACCGGGCATGGTGATCAATAAAGTATCGCCGGCAAAGCCTGCAATTCCACGACTGAGCATGGCATAAGGCGTGCGCTGCTGACCATAGTTTCGTGCAGCTTCCATAAGTCCGGGAACGTCTCTTTCGATGAGCGGCTTTAAGGCATCAGGCGTTACATCACGTGGTGAAAGCCCTGTTCCGCCGGTGAATAAAATCAAATCGAAACCTTCTGCCATCAGTTGTTTTGCCTTTGCCTGTATCAGATCAAACTCATCAGCAATGGCCTCCCTGTAATCGGCCTTTAATCCATGCTTTTCCAAACGTTGCGCAATAACATCTCCGCTTTTATCCGGATTCAGTCCTTTGCTTACACTATCGCTGCAGGTTATCACAGCACATTTTACCGTGTCGGGATAAGCATACTTAATGTCGCTCTTGCCACCTTTCTTTTTCTCGAGTTTTATAGACCCTATTTCAATTTCCTTGTCAATGGGCTTCAGCATATCGTACATGGTCAGGGCCGTTACCATTACCCCATGCATAGCTTCTACCTCAACACCTGTTTTATAAACAGTATGCACTTCCACACGTATGTGTATGTCAAGTCCATCAACCTCATGCGTAATCGATGTAAATTCTACCGGAAGCGGATGGCAATCGGGCACTGCCTCCCATGTTTTCTTCACCGCCATCAATCCTGCAGCACGACTGAATTCAAATACATCACCTTTCGGTACCTGTCTGTTTACCACCGCATCTATCGTTTCCTGCCTTGAAACCCGCACTACTCCAACGGCAATGGCTTGACGAAGCGTAGTGGATTTATGTGTAATATTTACCATAAGATCAAAAATTACAATTATCAAATTCCAAATTCCAAAACTACCATAGAACAATTCTGCTATAAATCAAAACAACCTAAACAAT
>JALOMX010000037.1 GCA_025455245.1 Chitinophagaceae bacterium | reverse complement strand
TAGTTTTCCCATAAAAATTGGAAACCCTTATGGTGTGGCGGCTGATGGCGTTTCAAGAATTTATCTGAAAATAAAAAAGCCAAAGGATAGTACAGCATCACTTAAAAAAGTGGAGGTGAGCATTGCTGATTTTGTTGCAGGTCAGGAAACAACGAGGGGTACCCTGAAAACGGCCAACTATTTAAGCTTGCTTTCTTATTCGGAAGAAGCCAATAGCGGCACCCTGAGATCGGTTTTTCGCGAAGATGCAAACCCTGTTGAAAATGATGGTTCATTTTGGTTTTGGTACAAATCGCCGGAAGATTTTAGTGATGATTCTACCGGCACCTTTTCCAATCTTACTCAACGATACGACTCAGTAAAAGTAGTAATCACCTATACGAATAATGTAAAAGATTCAGTAATATATAAGATCAGGATTGTAAGGCCACCCTTGCTGATGGTACATGGGCTTGCAAGTGGGCCGAGTACCTGGAAAGATTTAAGGCATAATTATTCCACCCTGTATGTGCAAAGTCCTTTATGGCTGCATAAGCGGGCCCTTGTTATGAGCGGCCGGAATTTATTTGTGGAAAATGCCCGGTTGCTGATGGGCGGCGATCTGCCCATAGATACTGCCAAAGACAATATGAATACACTTCAGGGCAATATTGCCTACCTGAGAAATATGGGTTATGCCTGTAACCAGGTAGATTATTTATGTCATAGCATGGGGGGCATCATGATTCGTATGGCCATTGGCACCTTCCCCGAAAAATTTTATGCAGGCGAAGGGTCATCATACCTGTACAAAAACTATGGGAAAGGGTTTACCCATAAGATCATTACTGTGAACACACCGCACAACAGTTCCCCTGTGGCCGACCTTGTAGATGAGTTTATTCCAATAGCACCGGCCACGGTAAAGAACCTTCTCAGGATTGGTTATTTCAAGTACCCCGATGCGCAGCAGCCCTTCGATTTTATTGACCCGGTTATTACGCCGGGCATTAACCTTGCAACGCCAACCGATTGGAGTAAGATTGATCATTGGGTAGCAAGCCCGGCCGTAAAGAATCTTCAGATCAATGATTACCGTCGCGGGGTAAGGGCAGGTGTAAACCTGAAACAAACCATGAAAAGGTTTCATATGATTTACGGTAACGGGCATTTTGCACAAATAAGCGAAATGAATGCTACTACCCTGCGGGAAATGAAAAGCACGCTCATTTTTCTCAATAATATGATGGACTGCATCCTTCATTTGCCTTTGCCTGAAAATGTGGAAACCGTGGTAAAAGGATTCAGGGCATTAGGAACGGTAGCGGGAGCACTTGCTTTTTGGGAATGGTATTGCAATGAGTTAGGCTATCCGGATTACCTTGCCAACAGCGACCTGATTGTGCCATTGGAGAGCCAGGTTGCCCGGATCAACGGCTATGCAACCAAACCCTTTATTACCCGGTTTGAAGGGTCGGATGCCATGCACGTTGAAATTTTAAAGCGCGATGATGTCGGCCAACGCATTTTTAACCTGTTAAACTCCAAAGTGAATGGCCCTTTGTTTGGAGAAGAGATTCCTGAAAACACTGACCCGGATCCGGGTGGAATCAGTCTTGACGCAGCAGAAGGAACCTTACTAAGCCAGATAAAAGGATTAGTTCCCCTTTCTTCCTCCGATAATTACGGGAAAACCAGAATAGAAATATTAAGCCCTGCTGCAAATTCAAATCTAACCACCGGGAATACAGTTCAGGTTTCGGTGGTGCTGAAAAACGTTGCCAACCACCTGTATACCAGGGTCTTTTTTAATGGCGTGGATTCTTCCAATGCAACAGCTACTTTATCTACACAACATTTCAATTTTGAAGTGGACTCGCTTTATCCTGGAAAAAACCAAATCATTGCCATTGCAGCCTACCGCAATATGTCCAATGGGGTTGATTATTACATTGACACCATTTCTGTAAATACGCAGAATCAATATGCCATTCAGGGATTCAGGGTAAAAAATAAAATCATGCAGATAAAAGGAGGCGACCTGTATATGCCTGAATATGAAGCAAGGCACAATAATGAATGGATTCCATTGCCGGCCAGTGAAGCCATTTCGGTTACCGTCGAATCTCCGCAGATTGCAACCTACTATACAGGTGGCTTTCGTTTTGAAGCTTTGCAGGATGGCACCACGCCGGTCTTTTTCCAATATGGTTCATACCGTGATACCGCCCTTATCGAGGCCATAATGCCGTTTGCTTCTTTCTGCCAAAATGAAACCATTGCTGCAGGCAACTTTTCGGATCCGGCCATTTGGAGTGCAGGAAGGGTTCCCATATCCTGCGATAATTTAATTATTAACCACAACGTACAGCTTGATACAAGTCTACAGGTATCTGCTATTGAGATTAAATCCGGTGTAACACTGAATATTCAAGTCAATAAGACACTTACACTTGGACAACCTGATGACGATGGAAGCACCAACCTGCTGAATAGAGGCAGCCTTACCATAAACGGAGGTATTCTTGATATAAGGGGTAGAATAAAAGCCTTCCCGGGAAGTTCCTTCAGCATGCCTAAAGGTTCACTGATAATCAATGGTAATCCTGAATTTGATTTGCCCTGATTCAGCAAAAAGGCCGGACGATTCAGGTACATTTTTACAGGATCGGGATATTGGGTCAACTGAGGCTGAATAAGCTTTTTACAAACTCAGTTTTGTTGAATACCAGCAGGTCCTCTACCTTTTCCCCAACCCCAATGTATCGAACAGGAATGTTCATTTGGTGACTGATGGCCAATACCACGCCTCCTTTGGCCGTACCATCCAGTTTGGTGATAGCAAGCCCGGTAACTTCTGTAGCCGCGGTAAAATGTTTTGCCTGTTCAAGCGCATTTTGTCCGGTACTTCCATCAAGAACAAGCAATACTTCGTGTGGTGCATCGGGTAATTGCTTCTTAATTACCCTTTTTATCTTGCTGAGTTCTTCCATAAGATGTGCCTTATTATGAAGCCGGCCGGCCGTATCGATGATAACAATGTCAGCCCCTTTTGAAATACCGCTTTGAACAGCATCAAATGCAACGGAGGCCGGGTCGCTGCCCATCGGTTGCTTTACGATAGGAACGCCTACCCTTTCGCTCCAGATGGTAAGTTGATCAACTGCCGCCGCCCTGAATGTATCGGCAGCACCCAATAAAACTGACTTACCCGCCTTTTTAAACTGATTGGCTAACTTACCGATTGTTGTTGTTTTTCCGACTCCATTTACACCTACTACCAATAGCACGTATGGCTTTGGCATGCCCGAAAGATCAAAATTCTTTGACAGGCCATCGGGTGAATCAACAAGCAGCGAAGAAAGTTCCTCCTGTAAAATGGTATTGAGTTCCGACGTATTCAGGTACTTATCACGCTTCACCCTTTCGCTTAGCTTATCAATCAGGGCAACGGTTGTTTCAATGCCAACATCTGCCCCCACCAAAGCCTCTTCAAGATTATCAAGCACTTCTTCATCAACAGTACTTTTTCCCGCTATAGCCTTGGTAATCTTGGTAAAAAATCCTTCTTTGGTTTTTTCAAGTCCCTGATTGAGCGTCTCTTTTTCCTTTTTTCCGAATAGCTTGTCAAAAAATCCCATAGTGTGTAAAATTCCAAATAATCAAATTCCAAATTCCAAATTTTGCCTATCAGCAGACAGGTTCCAAATTCCAAATTTTGCCTGTCGCCTGCCTACCGTCAGGCAGGGCAAACAGGTTCCAAATTTCAAAATATAAAATTCACAATACCTGACCGGGTTAAAATAAATGCTAACAAAAAAAGCCATCACACCATGGTATGGAGTGACAGCTCAATATTTTCAGGCATCATGGTCCTGTTATTATTTCTCAGCCAAAAAGTCTTTAACCTTGTCCTTGTGAACAATGGCTTCCTTAAAGGTATATGCGCCGGTCTTGGGGCTACGTACAGCCTTAATTACTTTACTCCAGTTTTTTGCTTCTGCGGCTGCTTTCTGATCTTTTGTCTTGATCGCCGTTTTTGCTGCTTTTGCCATAGTTATTTATTTGAAATTTGAGATTTGAAATTTGATCCTGACGAATAAAACTTCAACCTGCAAACAATTACTTAATCTCTTTGTGAACGGTAACTTTCTTTAGAATCGGATTATACTTCTTCAGTTCAAGACGCTCCGGAGTATTTTTCTTATTCTTTTCAGAAATATAACGGCTTGTTCCGGGCATTCCACTTGTCTTGTGCTCAGTACACTCAAGGATTACCTGTACCCTGTTGCCTTTAGATTTTTTTGCCATGATATATAATGCTTTAAGCTTTTAAAGATTAAATGTGTTCGCCCTGTGCACGCAGTTGCTTAACTACAGTGTACAAACCAACCTTGTTGATGGTGCGGATGGAATCAGCCGTAAGCTTCAGGGTAACCCACTTGTCTTCTTCGGCGAGGTAAAAACGCTTCTTTTGCAAATTGGGCAAAAAACGACGCTTGCTTTTGATATTGGAGTGGCTAACCTTATTGCCTGTGATAGGCTTTCTTCCGGTAACCTGACATACTCTTGCCATGATGCTCTATTTTTTTGGGACGGCAAAGGTGCGAAGATTTAACCAATCTGCAAAAACTATTTAGAAGGTTTTTTGCTCATTTACCCAAATATTGTTAGAAATATGGCTAATTAATCGGCAGAAAAGCTAAAATTGATCCCTTAAAATCTCATAGAAACGGAAAACATCCAGATAACCGCAGTATGCCGGCGCCGGTGCCACCCTGATTACACCCGGCTCCCTGTAATCTACCACAATCCCTCTTTCCAGCATGGCATCGTGAATTTGTCTTCCCTTTTCCTTAAAGAATAAACTTAATTGCGCCCCTCTCTCTTCCGGATTGGAAGGCGTAATGATTTCGAAATCCAGGTTGGATAATCTGGACAACAGAAATTCAAGATACCCTGTAAGGGCAATGCTTTTGGCCCGAAGATTTTCAGGGCCTGCAGCATCCAGCATTTCCAATGAAGCTTTCAGGCAAACGGTATTGAAAACCTGAGAGGTGCTCATACACCAACCGCTTGCGTCCGGTTTGGGTACAAATCCCTTTTCCATTTTAAAACGGATTTTTTCATCATTTCCCCACCATCCGCCCAAGCGGGGTGTTTCCTGCTTTCCGGCATGCTTCTGATGCACAAACACACCACCCACGGCACCCGGCCCGGCATTCAGGTATTTATAAGAACACCAAACTGCAAAATCTACCTGCCAGTCATGCAGATGGACAGGTATATTTCCTGCCACATGGGCAAGATCAAAACCGGCAAGGGCCCCCACCCCATGCGCGGCGGCAGTTATTTCACGGATAGGAAAAAACTGACCCGTGTAATAATTCATACCGCTGAACATGGCAAGGGCAAGCGAATCACCTGCCTTATCAATAGCATTTAAAATGTCTTCTTTTCTCAGCAATTTTTCTCCCTCCCGGGGCGCAACCTCTATTATGGCATCCTCAGGATCAAATCCGTAATGCTTAACCTGCGTTTCTACCGCATACATATCACTTGGAAAAGCGCCTGCTTCCATGATGATCTTGTAACGGTTCTTATCAGGTCGGTAAAAACTCAGCATCATCAGGTGAAGGTTTACGGTAAGGGCATTCATTACAGTAAGTTCCGATGCCTCTGCCCCAACCCATTTTTGCAGAAAAGGGATGCATTTCTCATGATACGTAAGCCAGGGATTAGGACCGCCAAAATATCCCCCAACCGCAAGCTGCTGCCAGGTCTCAAGTTCATTTTCAATGGCATTTTTAGCCGACTTTGGTTGCAAACCCAAACTGTTTCCGCAGAAATAAATTACATCTTTTCCCAAATGTTTCGGGAAATGAAACTGTGCCCTGAATCCGGATAAAGGATCCTCGCGATCCATTTGGAGTGCAAATGCTTCGGTGCTTTCGTATGACATCATGCTGTTGTTTACAGACCGCAATATTAACCACGTTCTTTCAAAGAACAGAAGTCTTTAAAAATGACAGGAATAGCGTTCCAAAATGGATTTTAAGAATCTTTTCACAAAACAGACCTCCCACAATTACTGTAAAAGAGGCGTTAAAGCTTTTAAATTGCCGGACTTAACATTTTGAATCAACTGCTATTAACCAATTTTACAGCCGAAATAGAATGGTAAATATGGGATACCTGAATTTTTTAAGTGCCGCAATTGTAAGTGGATTTTCCTTGTTGGGCTGCGGAAGCAATCAAAATTCAACTGCATTAATTACCTCCAAACAAATGTATTTTAATATGGATATGTCAACCGATACGGCAACTTTCGGAACCGGATGTTTCTGGTGCACGGAAGCTATTTTCAGTGAACTAAAGGGTGTACAAAAAGTAACAAGCGGCTATAGCGGCGGACATGTAAAGAATCCGACCTATGAAGAGGTTTGCGGAAAAAAAACAGGGCATGCAGAAGTCGTTCAGATCATTTTCGATCCTCAACTGATCAGTTTTGACGAACTGCTTGAAGTTTTCTTCCAGGTTCATGATCCCACTACACTCAACAAACAAGGAGCTGATGAAGGCCCACAATACAGAAGCGCTATTTTTTATCATAGCGAAGAGCAAAGGGAAAAGGCTGTATTCTACAAAAATGAACTTGATAAAAGCGGCGCATACGACAACAAAATCGTAACGGAGATTAGCGCATGGAAAAACTTCTATGCAGCCGAAAATTACCATCAGAAATTTTATGCAAACAATCCTAATTACGGGTATTGCAGTTATGTAATAAAGCCGAAGCTTGATAAATTCAGAAAGGTATTTGCCCAAAAACTCAGATCATCGGAATAAACATTTTGTCTTCCGTTAAGTATATCCTAAGGAATGAATGGATGCAACATATTTTTATTATGTTGCATTTTTATTTTTATGAACTTCCTTTCAAAAATAAATTACATTTCAACCTGCGGGTTGATTTTAACCTCAGGATACCTTTTTGCACAAAGCAGTACAGGCCCGGCATTTAGCAGGGCAGATTCTTTAAGGGGAACTTTAAATGAAAAACGCACATGGTGGGATGTAAAGCGATATGATCTGGAAGTAGAACCGGATTTTGAAAACAAAACCCTGAAAGGCCGCAACACCATTAAATTCAGTGGAAATGCCGGACGCGTCATGCAGATTGATTTGCAACAACCGATGGTAGTTGACAGCATACTGTTTCAGGGAAACAAATTGCCATTTACACGCGAAGGGAATACTGCTATGATCGAATTTCCGGCATTCCTTCAAACAAGCGGCAGACAGGATTTCTTTCTTTCTATTTATTATCATGGCAAACCAAGAGAAGCTAAACGTCCTCCATGGGATGGTGGATGGATATGGAGCCGTGATGAAGAAGGCCGCCCGTGGATGAGTGTTGCCTGTCAGGGGCTTGGGGCCTCGGTTTGGTACCCATGCAAAGACCATCAAAGCGATGAGCCCGATGAGGGGGCTTCGCTGACCATAATAACCCCACAAAACCTGATGGGGGTAGGAAACGGAAAACACATAAGCACCATTGAACATGGTGGTAAAGCCATCCACCGTTGGGAAGTCCGCAACCCGATCAACGCATACAATATTGTACCCTATATTGGCGCTTACGAAAATTTTGAGGAAGTATTTCAGGGGGAAGAAGGAAACCTGAACCTGAGTTATTGGGTTTTGGATTATAACCTTGCAAAGGCCAAAGAACAGTTCAGGCAAGTGCGTCCGATGCTGAAGTGCTTTGAATTCTGGCTGGGCCCCTATCCTTTTTATGAGGACGATTTTAAAATGGTGGAATCGCCGCATCTTGGCATGGAACATCAAAGCAATATAGCCTATGGAAATAAATTCATGAATGGCTATATGGGCAGAGACCTGAGCGGTACCGGATGGGGAAACGAATGGGATTTTATAATAATACATGAAAGCGGGCATGAATGGTTCGGAAACAACATTACCACCAAGGATATTGCAGATATGTGGGTGCATGAAGGATTCACCAATTACACTGAGGTTTTGTTTACCCAATGCAAAAGCGGGCTTGACGCAGCGAATGCATATGCGCAGGGAATCAGGAGAAATATTGTAAACGACCGTCCTGTAATCGGTCCATACGGCGTTAACAAAGGCGGAAGCGGCGATATGTACTACAAGGGTTCCAACATGATTCACACCCTTCGTACCATGATGCAAAACGATTCACTTTTCAGACAAATGCTGCGTGGATTGAATAAGGTTTTCTATCATCAAACGGTAACGACCCAACAGGTAGAAAAGTATATCATGGAAATTTCCGGGTTCGGTTCAAAGCTTCAGCCTTTCTTTGATCAATACCTTCGTGACACAAAGATCCCGGTAGTGGAATGGAAAATCAAGTCAGGGCAATTATCTGCAAGAATTACCAATGGAGTACCCGGCCTGACGATGAGGATTTGGATGCCTTCAGATCAGGGAAAAGGACAATGGATGTGGATTACAAAAGAATGGACCACCATTCCAACCCAATTGAATGAAGTAGCCTGCGAAACAGAATGGAACCCCAACCTGTACGTAATGTATAAAGCTGTAAATCCTTAGTTGAGATCCGACTTGATCAAACCGTTCATTTCCTGATTGGAAGGTGCACGACGCGCACCAATGAAACGTGCTTTCCAATACTGATCATCGAGATCACTGATAGAAACGCCCTGTGAAGATGAAGAATGAATAAACTTGCCATTCTGAAGATACATACCTACATGGCTTACCCCGCCGGTGGTATTGAAGAAAACAAGATCTCCTTCTTTCAATTCTTCTTTTGAAATCCTTTTCAGACTTGCATATTGCTCCCTTGCAGTACGGGGAAGCATCCATCCGAAGGCATATTGACCAAGCACCTGCATAAATGCACTGCAATCGATGCCTTTGTGGGAAGTGCCGCCATAACGGTAACGGGTACCATACCACTCGTCTATGGCCTTATACAATGAAACATTTGTCAGCTTCTCTACCGATTCGTTCAGCATGATGGCATACTTAAACTGAAAAGGAAGAAAAGTCTCGAGCGTTATTTCAAATGATTGGCGAAGATTTTTACCAAGGTAGTTCATGGTGCGGTCAAATACCGAAACCTGCGTATTATCCTGTTCGAGTAAAACAGGATCAGAAAGTTTTCCGGTTGGTAACGGCAATTGTTTGGCAACTACAGTTTGCTGAGTTTTAGCAGCAGGTTGCTGAGCCTGTACCATTAGACCACAGAACATGGCCACTGTAACTGCAAAAAATATTTTCAATTTCATTCAAACCTTTTTCGGGTGATAAAACGATTATCCCTGTTAAAAAGTACTTAGTTGTTTTAATTTATGTTTTAAATGTCGGGGTCAACCATTACCTCAGGTGTGCGAGTGCAAAAATCAAATCCGGAAAAACGAAAACCGGTGTGATGTTCAATTTTTTGAATTGGCGCAAAGTTAGGGGTAAATAACCTATGAAAAACTGACAATTACCTTTGACAAAAGGCATTGAATTCCAATAAGTTACAAAGTTTTTGCATTTTTTTAACATAAACATCCTGCTTCACAGTGAATGAAAAATGCGGATAACTTTCAAAAAAATTAGGAGGTATTTGAAGTTATTTTGCCGTATTGATTTTGCTATGAACCGATTTTCACATCTCCATGTCCATACCCAATATTCGTTGCTTGACGGGGCCGCTTCCATAGAATCACTCTACAAAAAAGCCGCAAAATGTGATATGCCTGCCATTGCCATGACTGACCATGGTAACATGTTTGGTGCATTCGAATTTGTTGCCGAAGCCTGGAAAAAAACAAAACCGGCAGGACGCGATGAAGACGGCAATGAAAAATTTGAGCCGGTAATCAAACCTATTATCGGTTGTGAATTTTATGTGGTAGAAGATCGTTTCCGTAAAACATTTACCAAAGATGATAAGGATAAACGATATCATCAGGTGCTGCTTGCTAAAAATAAAAAGGGTTACGAAAACCTTGTGAAACTCACGTCGCTCGGGTATATTGAAGGGATGTACAGCAAGTATCCCCGTATTGATAAAGGCCTTATCGAAAAATATCACGAAGGCTTAATTGCAACCACTTGTTGCATTGGGGCTTATGTACCACTTGTTGCATTGGGGCTTATGTACCTCAAACCATTTTGCAAAAAGGTGAAGATGAAGCCGAAAAAGAATTTCAGTGGTGGCACAATCTCTTTGGAGACGATTATTTTATTGAGCTGCAAAGGCATCACATGAAGGAACAGGACCTGATCAATGAAGTATTAATTAAGTTCTCCAAAAAATATAATGTACCCTTAATTGCCACCAACGACAGCCACTATACGGAAAAGGATGATGCCAACGCGCATGATATCCTTTTGTGCATCAATACCGGTGAAAAACAATCCACCCCCGGCTTTGATGACTTTGTCAATGATGATACACAACAAAAAAACAAACGGTTTAAATTTCCCAACGATCAGTTC
>JALOMX010000036.1 GCA_025455245.1 Chitinophagaceae bacterium | reverse complement strand
CAACCCTGTAGGGATCAAAGCCCTTTCCAATGAAGATAATTCAACCGGTTCGGAAAGATTTGCCCTCAGATCCAGTCCCGATGAACCTTCTGTAGCATATTCGGGCAATGGGAATGCTGAGGAAGTAACCACCGGAATATCCAGATCCTTTTTACATAACTGAAGCAATGCAGATGCCAGCGCCACCACGCCTTCTTCCCTTCCCGTAAAACCTAATTTTTCCGTAGTGGTTGCTTTTATGGAAACCGCATTGTCGGGAAGGTTCAGTATTTCCCCAATGCAGGCCCGCATGGCAGGAACAAAGGGTTTGATTTTCGGTTTTTCCAGGCACAGCATGGCATCGATATTCACTACCTCATACCCTTCTGACCGGATAATTTCGAAAGTCCTCTTCAATAGAATTTTGCTGTCAATATTTTTAAAAGTGGCATCCGTGTCCGGAAAATGAACCCCAATATCGCCCAATGAAAGGGCCCCAAGCATTGCATCGCAAATGGCATGCAGCAAAACATCGGCATCGCTGTGACCAAGTGCTCCCTTATAGTGCGGAACTTTCACGCCACCCAACCAAAGATCCCTTCCTTCAACCAACTGATGAAAATCGATTCCGCTCCCGACCCTGTACATATTTATTTGACTGTTGTTGTAATGATCGCCTCAAAAAACAAAAAGCGAAGGTAAAGTCCCCCGCTTTTTGGCATAAAGAAAAATTATTAACGATGTTGCCGTTAAACAAAACGGTTATTGTGCATACGGAAAATCAAAGGTTAATCCAAACCTGAGGGTATTGGAAAGGGGATTGCGGTTTGTTCCGGAACCGCTTGGAATCAGATAGCTGAAATCAAGCATGGCCTTATCCCAGAGCCTTATTCCCAGGCCCGCTGTTGCATATTTACGGTTTCCTTTGGTGGGATTCTCATAATAATAACCTGCCCTTACAAAAAACTGATTCTGATAACTGTATTCTGCACCGAGGCTGAAAGTGAATTCCTTTAGTTCCTCGCTGAATCCGCCGGGTGCATCACCCCACGATACGATCCAGCTTTCAACAACCCCATAGCTTCTGTACTTTGAAAGGTTGGCATCATCAATTGAATCAACACCGGTAGGAACAGGAGGTGTTGGAACCATCAATTTGTTAATGTCCAACGCAAACATCAGCCTGTGCTGCTCCTCGAAAACAAAATTGTAACCAACGCCAATGCCAAAGTTAGCAGGGATATATTCTTTTTCAGTTTCAATATTGGTATAGGAAACTTTGCCGCCAAGGTTGGTTAGGGCAAGGCCGGCCCTTAATCCCTGTCCAATCTCGTTGGTACCATCGTAGTAAAAGGAAAGATCACCGGCGAGGGTATTGCCTGCCCGATAGTCCACGCCACTTTGGCTTGGGAGACCTCTCGCAAGGTTACTGTTGATGTACCTCAATGCGGCGCCAATACCCCAACGGTCACTAAGCTTGCGGCTATAACCTATGTCCACACCCAATTCGGTTGGTTTACCGGTACCAAGGTTATTGCCGGATGCATCGGTAAACTGAATATCACCAAGATTGAAAAACCTGAAACCACCGGAAATAGCCGATTCCTCATCCAGTTTATAATAACCCGATGCTCCAATGAGGTAAACGTCACTAACGCCTATATCCCTGAGCCAGGGCGAGTAACTCAATCCAAATGCCCCCTGATTTTGAGCGAAAGGCGTTTTTGCAAGGTTCCAAAACATATTGTAGGCATCGGGGCCTGTTGTAATCGCGTTGTCGCCCATACCACCTGCACGCGCATCAGGACCTATCCTCAAAAAAGGAACGGCAGTAGTAACTACATTAATAGTCGGTTGTTGAGCAATTGCCTGAAGGCTTACAATAAGGGAAATGGTAAAAAATGATGCAATCCAATTTATTCTCATGGGTTGACTAAATTTGATATTAACAGATTACAAAAATCCTGTAACAGATTGATTCTGAGAAATTTGTTTAAAGTAAAAATACTTCTATAGGCTTTTTTTGGTTAGTAATCTGTTTTTAATTCAGTTAGTTTGGTGTCAAATATAGGGCGAAGCTTTAACTGAAAACGAAAATTTTAATCCTTTGGTTCTTATATTCCAACATATCCGGTTTTGTTTTCCATAGTTATTCGAAACAAATATTGGTTTTTAGGAAAAACGGTATTGTACCTTTGTAATTGTATGTTTTTACCCCTTCCTCAAATTATTTATAAAGTTTTTTTTCTTTTTGCCGCTATTTTCCTCATCAACATTAACCTGAAATCGCAGTTTATACAGAAGGTTTTTAAAATTGATACAACGAGCAAGGATTATTATGAAACCTTCGACACCCTTTCAAATAATCGCTTTTTTCTGTCTGAAAAAATCTCATCACCCCAATTGTTCAATTCTTCTCACCAAACAAAGGTCGATTACCGCTCGAATGGAAACCTGAACCTTGGGGTTGGCCATACTTTTCGATACCTGACCCTGAATATTGGAATCAACTTTAGTTTCATGAATCAGGACAATCAGTATAAAGGCCGTACAAGATACCTTGATCTTCATTCTCAAATTGTTGGCAGGCCATACATCATCGACTTTTTCGGGCAATTTTATTATGGTGCCTATATTGTTCCTGAAAGCGGTCCCCTGCCAAAGGGTGAAACTTATGTTCAAAGGCCTGATATTAATACGCAGTTAATAGGGCTGACAACTTACTTCGTTCCGAATTGGAGGCGTTATTCGTATGCAGGGGCCATTACCCAAAGGGACTGGCAAAAAAAATCTGCCGGATCCCCCTTATACGGACTTGAGTTTTTCAACGGAAAAATCAAAGGTGACAGTTCACTTATACCCTACGATTACAAAGAGTTTTTTGAACAACCCGAAGTTTTCAAAGTTAAATTCACTGAATTGGGTGCAGGATTGGGTTACGGCTATACCCTTGTCATCAAAAAAAACTGGTTCGTTCATGCTTCTGCCATTTCAGCTGTTTCATTTGGCTATTCACGGGAATATGTGGGGGAAGCCACCAACGGATATTTATACCTGAGGCCCAATTTTTTAATCAGGCCCTCCATGGGTTACAACAGCAACCGATTCAGTTGTTCGGTTTATTGGTTTGCTAACCGCGTCATAGCCGGAAGCAGTAACATGTCGTACAGGATAAACACCGCAAACCTGAGAATGACCGTGGCCTACAGACTCAAACCCAAACCATGGATTAATAAATTCTATAACCAGGTTTTTTAATCACGACATAAAAGGTAAAAGGCGTAAATCACCTGCATTTTCTCAAAACATTACCTTTACGCTCTTTTAGGTTTTCTAAAAAATACAGACAAAGCCTCGCCGGCATCATATGAAAAACAATATTTTAAAAATCCCGATCAGTAAACTTGGGTATGGTTTTATTGAACCGTCATTTTTACCTGAAGGGAAAGATGAATACTATCTCAGGAATCTGCAAAACCGTAATGGCATCACTTACAGGCAACTCACAGCCTATGAAATTGAAATACTGGTCCGTAACGGAAATACAAGCGATAACTGGAACAACATCCTGGTGAGCGATGCATTTGCACCCGAACTGGTAAAGAACTGCAAGTTTTTCGGATTGGTCAGAATTGGCAAACTTGAACCTTACTTTCTTGAATACAGCAGGCTTAGGGTACCGGTGGGACTATATAACAGTACCATCATCAGTTGCGATTTTGGGGACAATGTAGTGGTGGATAATGTAAACTATATGAGTCATTACATTATCGGCAGTGAGGCCATCATTATCAATGTAAATGAATTGATGACCACCCCTCATGCGAAATTTGGAAATGGGATCATAAAATCGGGAGAGCCGGAGGACATTCGCATCTGGATGGAAATTTGCAATGAAAATGGCGGGAGAAGAGTCATCCCTTTTAACGGAATGCTACCCGGTGATGCATGGATTTGGGCGAAATACCGCGAAAATGAAGCATTGCTTTCAAAATTAAAAGAGTTTACCGAAGAACAATTCGATACAAAAAGAGGCTACTACGGAAAGGTAGGCGACAGGACGGTGATAAAAAACTGTGCGATTATTAAAGATGTATGGATTGGCAGCGACGCCTACCTGAAAGGTGCCAATAAACTTAAAAACCTGACCATAAATTCCAAACCGGAAGCCAAAACACAAATTGGCGAAGGATGCGAAATGGTAAATGGTATCGTAGGCTTCGGCTGCCGTGCTTTTTATGGTGTAAAAGCCGTGAGGTTTGTCATGAGCAGCAACTCGCAACTGAAATACGGGGCGCGCCTGATCAATGCCTACCTTGGCGACAATGCAACCATCAGCTGCTGCGAAGTACTTAACTCACTTATATTTCCGGCCCACGAACAACACCACAACAATAGTTTTTTATGTGCGGCCGTAGTAATGGGTCAAAGCAATATGGCTGCGGGTGCCACCATCGGAAGTAACCACAACAGCCGCTCAAACGATGGGGAGATCCTTGCCAACAGGGGATTTTGGCCCGGGTTATGCGTAAGCCTGAAACACAACAGCAGGTTTGCTGCATTTACCATTATTGCGAAGGGCGATTATCCCGCAGAGATACATTTGCGCCTACCCTTTTCTTTACTAAGTCAGGACCCGGGCAAAGACGCCCTGATGATAATGCCTGCCTATTGGTTTATGTACAACATGTATGCCCTTGGCAGAAATGCCTGGAAATACAAAAACCGCGACCGCCGGCCGGATAAAATCCAGCATATTGAATACAACTACATGGCTCCCGATACTGCCAATGAAATATTGGAAGCCATAACATTGCTTCAACTGTATGCAGGAAAATCGGTTGCTGATCAAACAGGTGAAAAGATTAAAAGTGATGATGAACTGAAAATACTTGGGAAAAATTATCTCGAAGGCAAGGATGCAGAATTGGAAATTGTGGCAACCGATGTTGAAAACTCCCCAAGGAAAGTGGTTATCCTCAAAGCAAGAAAAGCCTACAGGATTTACAGAAAGGTGCTCCTGACATATTGTATGGAAGTAGTGGCCGATTATTGCACTGAAAAAAAGATCACGGATTTTGAAGAATTTGTGGTTGAAATACCCAAAAGGAATAAAAACACTGATTGGATGAATATTGGAGGGCAGCTTATTCCTTCGGTCAATGTTACCAAAACCATTGAAAACATTACGCAGGGAAAAATCAAAAACTGGGAGCAGGTACACAATTGGTACAGACAGGAAGCCCTGGCTTATCCCGATAAAAAACTTAAACATGTATGGGCTGTTTTGAAAGACCTTGAAGGGGCAGAACCTTCTTCATTTCATCAGGAAAAGTGGAGGGCATTAGCTGCAGAAGCCATCAACACCCGCAAACAACTATCTGAAGGGGTGTATCTTAGCAGGCAAAAAGATTACACCAATCCTTACAGGAAAATGATGTACGACTCTCCTGCAGAAATGGAAAAGGTGTTGGGGAAACTTGATGAAAACGAATTTATTTTACAGGAAAAAGAAGACCTGAGTATGTTTCTCAGGAAAATGAACTTCATGCAAAAAAGGATTTTTAATCAGGCAAAATGATAATAGTATGCAGGATAGTAAACGGAAGATTGGAATATTTGGTGTTGGGCATCTGGGTAAATTTCACCTGAACAATTGGATGGTCATACCGGATGCGGAAATAGTTGGCTTTTTTGACCCCAACGATGAACAGGCTGCTTTTGCAGAAAAGGAATACGGCATTAAGCGATTTCATAATGCTGATGATTTAATGGACGCCTGCCATGCAATTGATATAGTTGCACCCACTAACCTTCATTTTGAAATAGCCGAAAAAGCTTTGCGCAAATCAAAACATGTCTTTGTTGAAAAACCTTTGGCAGCCACCATGGAAGAAGCAAGACAACTTGTAAAACTTGCCAAAGAAGCCCATGTCAAGGTTCAGGTTGGTCACGTGGAACGGTTTAATCCGGCATACCTTGCAGCAATGGATTACGTAAAGCAACCCATGTTTGTTGAGGTGCACAGGCTCGCACAGTTTAACCCGAGAGGTACCGAAGTAAGCGTGATCCTTGATCTGATGATCCACGATATTGATATCCTGCTCAGCCTCGTAAACAGCCCTGTAAAAAACATCAGCGCAAGCGGTGTTGCAGTAATGACCGATACCCCTGACATTGCCAACGTACGGATTGAATTTAATAATGGGTGTGTTGCAAACCTTACAAGCAGCCGCATCAGCATGAAAAAGATGCGGAAGATCAGGGTATTTCAAAAGGATGCCTATATAGGAATTGACCTGCTGGCCAAGAAAACTGAAATCATAAAACTGAAGGAAGACAGCGACATGAATGTATTTTCCTTTGACCTGGAAACACCTAAAGGTAAAAAATCTATTGCCATAGCCAATCCGGATATCAGGGATAATAATGCCATCAAAATGGAGCTTGAAGCATTTGTTCAGTCTATACGTGATGATAAAAAAACAGCCGTTTCCGAAGTTGACGGATTCCTTGCCATGGATGTAGCCCATCAGATACTGGATAAAATATCTTCAACCGTTATTCTTGATAATTAGCCCGAACTATGCCTTCAACCCGAAAGATTCCCATGAACAGGGTGGTGGTAACGGACTATACCTTGTCGCTATTCATCTGGGCCATTTTCTTTTTCTGGCGTCAATACCTTATTTACGCCGATATTTTTGCAGAAGACATATTCAGGGAACCGGTTTTTACCGGAGGTATCCTTGGCATTCCCTTTGTTTGGTTGACCATTTACCTGCTCGCAGGCCACTACAATGAAAGCCTTTATGAGAAAAGCAAGCTCAACGAACTTGTAAGGATCATACTCATTCATTTGCCGGGGGTAACATTCATCTTCTTCCTGTTGCTGCTCGACGATATTGAAAAAGTAATTCAGATCGATTACTATTACAAGGTATTTGCAAGTTTATACGTATTACAAACAGTAGTCATTCTTGCAGGCAGGTTTTTTTGGATTTCCAAAAGCGGCAGACAACTTGCAAAAGGAATCATCAGATTCAATACACTTATTATTGGAAGTAGTGAAAAAGCCAAAAAGGCATTCAAGGCCATTGAGAAAGATGCGCATATTACAGGATGGAACGTAATTGGTTATCTTTCTGACAAAGAGAACGGTAATGATCAATTGTCTTTCCATTCAAAAAAGCTCGGCGACATTTCCCATATTGATGCTGTAATACACCAATATGCTGTTGACAAAGTCATTATTGCGTTGGAAAAAGATGAAGAAAATGCAACCAAAGTTCTATCCATTCTTGCAGAAAAGGACACGGATATTTTTCTTGTCCCCGGAATTATAGACATCATCAGTGGTTCGGTCAAAGCAGGTGAGGTGTTACAGGGGCAATTTATTCGAATGCATACCAATCCTTTGCAGGGTTGGCAGCAAAATACAAAACGCCTGATTGATATCATATCAGCCATTTTTATCCTTATTATTTTCAGCCCGCTGTTTGTGATAGCAGCCATTCGGGTCAAACTGTCTTCCCCGGGTCCGGTGCTTTTCCTGCAAAAAAGGATAGGCTATAAAGGAAGGCCCTTTTCCATTGTAAAATTCCGAAGCATGTACACAGATGCAGAGGCCAATGGACCGGCCCTGAGCAGTGACGATGATCCCCGTATTACCTCATGGGGGAAAACCATGCGGAAATGGCGGATTGATGAACTTCCGCAATGCTGGAATATCATGAAAGGTGAAATGAGCCTTGTTGGGCCAAGACCGGAAAGGGCCTATTACATTGAAGAGATCAAAAAGAAAAATCCTTATTACAGTTTTTTACTCAAGGTAAAACCCGGCCTTACGAGTTGGGGTATGGTACAATTCGGATATGCTTCCACCGTTGAGCAAATGATAGAGCGAATGGAATATGATCTGCTTTATGTTGAAAATGCTTCACTGCTGCTCGATTTTAAAATAATGGTGCATACCATCAGGATCATTTTTCTGGGTAAGGGAAAATAACCCTGATCAAAAACAGCTTACCTTTTGAAAGTTCTGTAACATACAATCCTCCTCGATTTCGGTTTTAAAGACCCTCTATGAACGCATATAAATACCCTTTTGAGAGCAGATAATTTTTTAATGTAATTTTTTCTTTACTTAGCACCATGATTCTGGATATACAAACATGGTGGCAAGACCTCGAAGGGATTCAAAAGATCTATTGGGTTATTGCACTTATTTTTTCCGCTTTATTTGTTACGCAGATTATACTGTCATTTGCATCGGGCGATGGTGATGCAATGGGCGATGCCGATGTTTCAGTTGATGCCGATGAAGGCATTGGCTCTCAGTATTTCACCTTCAAAAACATGGTAGCTTTTTTTACCATGTTTGGTTGGGTGGGTATTGCAGGCACCAATGCCGGCTGGAACCCTGCCGTAACCATGATTGCAGGAATTATGGCAGGTGTTGCAGTTGTGGCTATGCTTGTTTTTATGCTCAATAAAATGATGAAACTGCAACAAAGCGGTACTCTTGACATCAACAACGCATTGCACCAAACAGGAAACACATATCTTTTTATTCCGGCAGGCAGAAAAGGCGTAGGTAAGGTCCAATTAAAGGTACAGGGATCCGTCCGTGAATTAGATGCCATGACCGATGATGACGAAGACATCCCTTCCGGCAGGCCGGTCAAGGTTACAGGAATTATTGGCAATGATCTGCTGCTCGTTTCAAAAAATCTAAACTAACTCCGGAAGGCAAAGGCTAAAATAAAATTGATTATTTTGGCAGGTAAGGCTTCTGCTCTTTATGCAATAAAAACTTCAATCCTCATTACTTAATTTCATAAACAACCAATTCACACATGGAATCCTTTTTGATTATTATTGTCGTTGCGATATTTTTCGCTGTCATCTTGTTTCTTTCCTTATTAAAGCGTTATAAGCGTTGTCCGTCCGACAGGATTTTGGTAGTGTACGGAAAAGTTGGCAGCAATGCCGAAGGCGTATTGAGTGCAAAGTGTATCCACGGCGGGGCAGCCTTTATCTGGCCTGTTATTCAGGATTATGCCTTTCTCGACCTTACACCTATCAGCATAGAAGTAAACCTGACCAATGCGCTGAGCAAGCAAAATATCCGTGTGGATGTTCCTTCAAGATTCACCGTTGGTATAAGCACCGAACCCGGTGTGATGCAAAATGCCGCTGAACGCCTGCTTGGCCTGCAGCGCCCCGCTATTCACGACCTTGCCAAAGACATTATCCTTGGTCAAATGCGTTTGGTGGTGGCCATGATGGATATTGAAGAAATCAACAACAACCGTGATAAGTTCCTGGCAAACATTGCAAGCAACGTAGAAGCCGAACTAAAAAAGATCGGCCTGAAAATGATCAACGTAAACGTAACGGATATTAAAGACGAAAGCGGCTATATTGAAGCATTGGGTAAAGAGGCAGCGGCTAAAGCCATCAACGAAGCCAAAATCCGTGTGGCCGAGCAGGAAAGGACCGGTGACATTGGCCGTACCGATGCAGAACGGGAAAGGGATATCAGGGTTGCAGAAATGCTCCGCGACCGCGATACAGAAGTGGCGCTTGCCAATAAGGATAAAGAAGTACGTATTGCCGCCGCCAACCGCGATGAAAATATCGGTAAGGCCGAGGCCGAAAGGGATACCCGCGTAAAAACCGCCGATGCCAATGCGGTAGCCGTTACCGGTGAAAACCAGGCCAAGATACAGATTGCCGCATCGGATGCCGAACGCCGCGAACGCGAAGCCGAAGCCCTTCGCCGTGCCATTGCCGCCGAAAAAGTACAGCAGGCAAAAGCGCTTGAAGAAGCTTACTTAGCTGAAAAGAAGGCAGAAGATGCCCGTGCCGAACGCGAGCGCGCACAGCAGAATGCCAACATTGTGGTAAGCGCCGAAATTCAAAAGCAACGTGCTATCATTGAAGCCGAAGCCATTGCCGAACAAACAAGGGTAAAAGCAAAAGGTGATGCCGATGCCATTTTTGCAAGGCTTGAGGCTGAAGCCCGCGGACAATTTGAAATACTGACCAAGCAGGCGGAAGGTCTCGACAGGATTGTAAAAGCTGCAAAAGACAATCCAAAAGATGCTGTTCTCTTGCTTGTTACCGATAAACTACCTGAACTTGTGCGTTTGCAGTCGGAAGCCATTAAAAACATTAAGATTGACAAAGTAACCGTATGGGACAGCGGGCAAAACCCCGAAGGCAAAAGCGGCACCGCTAATTTTGTAAGCGGATTGTACAAAAGCGTTCCGCCCCTGAAAGACAT
>JALOMX010000325.1 GCA_025455245.1 Chitinophagaceae bacterium | reverse complement strand
ATCACCTGCAGGTGCAGTTCGCCCTGACAATGTATCAGGGTTTGCTTCAGTTCGGGCGATACCTCCACCAAAATGGTTGCATCCTCTTCCTGAAGGGTATGAAGCGCCTGACTCAGTTTTTCTTCCTCACCTTTTTTGGTGCTTTCCACTGCCACCGTCATATTCGCAGAGGGGAATTCAATGGGGTACAGCTCAATGTTTTTGCCTCTTTCGTGCAGGGTATTGTTTACATGGGTGTTCCTCAGTTTCATGGTTGCGCCAATATCACCTGCTGCCAGTTCATTGACCGGTATCCGGTTATGGCCTTCGAGGAGTAAAAGCTGATTCAGCTTTTCACTTGCCCCCGTATTTTCATTCACAAGCTCCATGCCTGCTTTTACGGTACCGCTGTACACTTTAAAAAGGCTGAGTTCTCCAACATGCGGTTCGCTGATGGTTTTGAAAACAAATATGCAGGCAGGGCCATTGGCATCGCATTTCAGGTCGGTGGCTGCAGTGGTTTTTTGCGGAGGCATTTCATTGGCGCTCGGGCATACCACATCAATAAAGCCCATCAGGCGGCCGCTGCCCATGTTTTTGGCTGCACTCATGCAAAACACGGGGAAAATATCATGCTTGATCATGGCATTATGCAGACCCATTTTCATTTCCTCTTCGCTCAGTTCGCCCTGATCGAAATATTTTTCCATCAGTCCTTCATCGTTGCTTGCAATGGCCTCCACCAGTTCCCGGTGCAATTCGTCGGCGGTGGCCTTTTCGCTGTCAGGAATAGGGCGTTTTTCAGGCTTGCCCCCATTGTCGGGAAAATGATACATCACCATGTGCAGCACATCGATGATCTCATTGAAGCCCGGGCCCGGATTCACCGGATACTGAACCGCCACCACATTGCTTCCAAAATGCGCTTTGGCTTCGGCAAGGGTTTTGTGAAAGTCGGCCTGTTCATGGTCCATCTTGTTCACGGCAAAGATCATGGGGGTTTTAAACTTTTCTGTGTAATCCCAGATCATGTCGGTACCTACTTCTACACCAATAGCGCCATTCAGTACCATTACCCCGGTATCGGCCACGCGCAGTGCACTGATCACTTCGCCCACAAAATCGTCGTAACCGGGCGTATCTATGATATTTATTTTATATCCTTTCCAGGTAGTGTGCAACAGGGAGGAGAAAATCGAATTGCTGCGTTCCTGTTCAAGCTCGTGATAGTCGCTTACCGTATTTTTATCTTCAATGCTTCCCTTACGGTTAATCAGTCCTGCTTCAAACAGCATGCACTCTGCAAGCGTTGTTTTACCGCTGCCGGCATGGCCAAGCAGCGCAATGTTTTTTACATGGTTGGTGTCAAATGTTGCCATAGCAATAATGTTTTGTGGCGCTTATGGCGTGATTCAATGTGCTTTCATGGCAAAATGGAAGCAAGCGTCAAACAGCGCCCGTTGTCAAAAAATAAATAGAAGGGCCGGGGGGATAAAAAAAGCCGGCATGGGGGCCGGCTCATTCATGTTGGTTGGTGTCCGCCCCCGGTTGCCGGGGGCTTTTATTTTGCTCCTATAAAAAGGTGAAAATCGTCGCCCAGTTTATCGATATCGGCCATGAGGCTTTTATATTTTAATTCGATGTTGTGGTGCGGAATACGGTGCCCGAAATTGGGGTGGTGCTCCGCTTCGGCAATATGATGCCTGATCTCGTGTTTCAGGTCGTGAATATTGATTTGCTGAATGTGAAACTGATTATGGTAGTGTTCTACTTCCTTCAGATAGTCGTGGTCGGTTTTGCCCGCCGCGGCGGCGTACAGCTCGTTTCTGAGGTGATTGATTGTTTCTCTGTGCTGGCGCAGATCTTCGAGCCATTGTTTGCAATCGGCCAGCAGGGCCTGGTGATCAGCTGCGGTAACCATAGTTGTAAAATTTTATTGGTGAGCAATCAGTTGGGATTTTCCCTTTTCCCATATTTCATCGGGGCATTGAAAATACAACTTTTTTTTATCAGGTGTAAATTTCAGGGAACTTATATTGAGAAATAATGATGGCTATCATGTTTTAAAAATCGGTTTCCCCCATCACCTATTTTTGTGCAACAAACCGATTCTTTTCATGCAATACTTTCGTTACCGGCCCCTGACCCTGTGTTTCCTCCTTTTGCTGTTTCAATTGCCCGGCGTGGGGCAAAAGGAAAATATCCGCCGCCTTGTGGACACCCTTGCTTCGCCCTTTATGAGCGGCAGGGGATATGTTGAAAAGGGCCTGCAAACAGCGGCGCAGTTTATCGAAGATGAATTTGTCAGGATCGGGGTACAGCCCGTGAAGAAAAGCTACCGGCAGGCATTTAAGCACGATGTGGTGGTGTTTGACGGCGCCACCGAGCTTTTTATTAACGGAAAGGAATTATTGCCCGGCGTTGATTTTGTGGTAAGCCCGGGAAGCATTGGCGCCAAAGGCAGGCACCAAAAGCTTCAGCAGCTCGACAGTGCCCGGTGGATCGACCCTTCGCTGAGGGTGGTGATTGAAAAGGTGGATAAACTCACCTGGGGTGTGGCCACTGTGCAGGACGACTACACGGTTTTTTACGTATTGAAGTCATCCATAGACGGCGAACCGGAAACCTATTCTGCCAATCTTGATGCCCGCAGGATAAAGGATTTTACTTCTGAAAATATTATTGGGATGGTTAAGGGAACGGAGAAGCCTGATAGTATGCTGGTGATTTCGGCTCATTATGATCACCTTGGCAAGTTGGGCATTGAAGCTACCTTTCACGGCGCCAACGACAATGCGAGCGGTGTAGCGCTCATGCTCGACCTCGCAAAACAGATAGCTGCCAAACCCTTGCGGTATTCCGTCATGTTCATTGCCTTTGCCGGCGAAGAGGCAGGGCTGCTGGGTTCGGCGCATTATGTAAAAAATCCGTTGGTTCCATTAAAGAAGATCCGGTTCCTGGTAAACCTCGACCTGCTGGGCACCGGCGACGAAGGCATTATGGTGGTAAATGCCACCGAATTTCCCAACGAATGGAAAATGCTGGACGATATCAATAAACAAAACGGCTGGCTAAGCCAGGTAGGCCAACGCGGCAAGGCCCGCAACAGCGACCATTATTTTTTCACCGAAGTTGGCGTGCCGGCCTTTTTTATCTACACCCTCGGCGGCATCAAAGCCTACCACGATATCTACGACCTGCAGCTTCTTGTCGTTCAGTTCTACATTAAAATTCACTTTGGCTCCTAAAGCGTCAAACACTTTTAAAATCGTTTCAAACCGCGCATTTTTTACGCTATTTTCAATTTTCGAAATTTGTGCCTTTTGAACTCCGACAAGTTCTCCTAACTGCTCCTGTGTCAGATTCCTTTCTTGCCTGGCTTGTTTAATCGCTTGTCCCAATAAGTCAATCCTTAACTCATTTTCAAATGCCTCACGTCTGTCTGTTCCACGTTTACCAATATGTTTGTCAATCATTGTGTCAATGGAAACAGTCTTGAATGTATTGCTCATGACGGATTAATTTTTTGATTTACTGTTTAAATACTGTCTTCTGATTTCTTCTGCTTTTTTAATTTCTTTCGGGGGTGTTTTTTGAGTCTTTTTCAAAATCCCATGGGTTGCCACTACCAATGTTCTCCTTTCGGTTGTGGAATCCCAAAAAGAAAATGTTTAGCCGTGTTTTATTCATGTAGCCTGGAATCTATGTCCATATTTTGATGTAAGATCCTTATGATTTCGATTTCGTTTTGATCAGTATTTATCCTGAAAAAGATAAAATGCGATTTTACTTTTGAACGAAAATATCCTTTCCTCACATGGCCATAATCTTTCCCCGCATTTGGATTTGACGCCAGGTATTCGATCTCATCCATTATTAAATTAAAGTATCTGTCTGCCTGTTCAACCGACCAGTTCTCTAAGGTGAAAAGCCAGATGTTTTCCAGATCGTCCGCGGCTTTAATGCTTATCTTATAATTCATTGCCCGGCATTGTGTTTTTTATGCAGATTTTTAAGGAAAGTATTGCGGTTGAAATTTTTCACGAAGCCAGACTTTTCGCCCTTTTTTAATTCCTTGATAAGTTCATCCCGTTTGGTTTCTTCATATTCAAACGCACGTAAAGCCGCTCTTACAACCTCGCTGGCGGATGAATACTTGCCGGTTTTGATTTGTTTATTTATGAAGGTTTCAAAATAGTCGCCCAACAGTATAGAGGTATTTTTTGCCATTTTTTATTCTTTGAATCAAAAGTACCAGGTTTTGGTACTTCGGGCAAATTTTATGTTCATCGATTGTTAAAGGATTTTGCTACAATTTATCCGTCATTAAAGCCTGCCACGATATCTACGACCTGCGCGAAACCCTGCCGCTGACCAAGACGGAGGAAGTGGGGAAGTTGATCCTGGAATTTTTTAAGGGGATGAGTGGGGGAGGGAGGTGACACTTTGGCTTCCCTTTCCTGAACAGTAATGGAACTTTTTGCAGATTTGTTTTAATTAAAAAT
>JALOMX010000324.1 GCA_025455245.1 Chitinophagaceae bacterium | reverse complement strand
GAACTATAGGTATGCAGGCTTATGTGCAATTCATAGCCTACTCCGGCAGCTTCCACCACAACCCTTGTAGGGCTGAGTTCCAAAAAAGTACCCTTAATCGGTGCAATCATAAAAAAATCACGCGGCTAAGATAGGTTTTTGCCCTAAAGGCTTAAAAACCTGTGTAACGAAGGCATTGGAATGAGCAGGTGAATGGAAGAAATTTGCGTTATGCGTCCTGGCCTATCCAGACAGCGCCACCGATGCTGCTTCTCGATGAGCCGGTCACTGTATGAAAAACAGTATTTTCTTCGCGCCAGCGCAAAACCCCCAACAATGCCATAATCAGGGCCTCTTTATATTGTATCGTTTGCAAATCAGGTACCACCATTTCCACTCCAAGGGGTTTGAGGCTGTTTGCCAGCCTTTCCATCAGAAAAGTATTGAGCGTGCCACCTCCGGTTACCAGCATTTTTGGTTGGGTGTTTAATTCAGAAGAAAGCTTTGAAAGCAACCTTCCGGTATTTCTGGTTATTTGGATAACGATGTGTTCCGTCATGGTCCGCATGGCATCGGATGTACCAAGGTTTCGTTTTTTTAATAAAGGATAGACTATTTCTGTACCGAAGTCGTTGGCGAGCGATTTGGGATAGGGTTCCGAATAGTATGAAAGCCTGTTCAGTTCGGCGAGGGCTTCATCCCGCACAAATCCCGAACGGGCTATTTGCCCATCCTGATCGTATTCAGCGCCTTTTTCGTTGGCAAGCATGTTGAGTACCCTGTTGGCAGGACATATATCATAGGCAATATAGCCCGTTGGAAGGGCTGCGCTCAGGTTGGCAATACCACCGAGGTTGAGCAACAATGGATATCCGGAGAATAATAATTTTTCACCTAAAGGAACGATGGGGGCACCTTGTCCCCCAAGTGCCACATCCATGGCCCGCAGATCGCTTATCGTATTGATGCCGGAAACAGCCGCAATGGCGGCGCCATCCCCCAATTGGGCAGTCATTCCCATAGCCGGTTCGTGAAAAGTAGTATGGCCGTGACTTGCAATGATCTGCACACGGTGCTGAAGGTTGTGTTTTTCAATAAAATGTAAAACCTGCTGACCGGTATATTTCCCATAGGCGCTATGCAGTATCAGGTATTCTTTGGCGCTTAGTTCTGTAGCGCCTTTCAGTTTTTGCAACCACTCAGCATCATAGGGCAGGCATTCTGCAGCCTCTATTTCATAAGACCATTTTCCGCCCGTTTCCCTGAAAACAACAAAAGCAACATCAAGCCCGTCAAGGCTGCTTCCACTCATAAGCCCAATTGCCCTGTATTCCATATTTCAATTAGTTTTATCAACTTAGGTAATAATTATCGACCTTTACAACCGTAAATAATACCGGCAAAGTAATGGTAATTAATCTCAGTGAAAACCACAGTTTGGTAAGCAATTGGATAAGCGAGTTGCGCGATGTGCACATTCAGGGTGACAGGATGCGCTTCAGAAGAAACCTGGAACGTATAGGTGAAGTGGCAGGATATGAAATCAGTAAAACGCTGCCCTTTCAAACAAGAGAGGTGGAAACGCCGCTTGGAATGCACAATTCCATGGTGCTATCAAGCCAACCGGTGCTGGCAACTATCCTTCGGGCCGGTATCCCGATGCATCAGGGTTTGCTCAATTATTTCGACCGTGCCGACAATGCTTTTATAAGCGCATATCGAAAGCACCACCGCGATGGGTCTTTTGAAATTAAGCTGGAGTATGTAAGTTGTCCTGACCTCGATGGCCGGATCCTTATCCTGAGCGATCCGATGCTGGCTACAGGTGCGTCGTTGGTAAAAACCATCCAATACCTGCAGGAAGAAGGTTCGCCTTCTGAAATTCATATCGTATGCGCCATTGCCTGCGATGTAGGAATTGAATATGTAAAAAGGGAAGCACCTATGGCCAAAATCTGGTGCGGAGATATAGACTCGGAACTGACTGCCAAGGGCTATATTGTACCCGGCCTGGGCGATGCCGGAGATCTTGCTTACGGAGAAAAAATACAATCCTGACCTTAAACAGATTTGTCCGGAATTGTTTTGGTCCCTATTTTAGTGAAAAATATTTAAGTATTAACCCTTAAACTACCGACAAGAGGCAGCGTTTTCCATGAAATTTCCGTCATTTGTACCTATGAAATTTTATTTAGCCATTATATTTTCTTCGATGATAGCCGGGAATATTATGGCGCAAGACCCCCATTTTTCTCAGTTTTTTGCTTCACCGCTTACCCTTAATCCTGCACTGACCGGCCGGTTTGATGGAAATTTACGGGTAGCAGGCAACTGGCGTAACCAATGGCCAACCATAAACAATGCTTTTAAAACCTATACAGTGAGCGCTGATTTTGCCATTATGCAAAACCGCATCCGGGAGACGGACCGCTGGGGTGTTGGTATTATGGCTTTGGGCGATCAACAGGCGGATGGGGTACTGAAAAATACTTATTACAGCTTATCAACCGCGTATCATATTGGTTTAGATCAGGATGGGTACCATCAGGTAGCGGTTGGTTTTCAGGGTACATACGCCCAAAAACGGCTGAATACTGCAAACCTAAAGTTTGAAGATCAGTTGCGAAGCGATGGTTTTACCGGGATAACATCCGAAATTTTTGATCCTCAGAACGTAAACATAAATTACTTTGACCTGAATGCCGGGGTTATGTTCAGCGGTGTTACCGCCGGAAGCATTTCTTATTATGCCGGAGGCAGTATCTATCACATCAATAAACCACGTGAAAGTTTTACGGGGGCCGATTTCGCGCTACAGCAGCGATATACAGGTCATGTAGGCGCTTATTTTCCAACAGGCCCAACTACCGTTTTTCATGCAAGCGGTTTATATCAGTATCAGGCAGGTGCAAGCGAAACCGTAATCGGGGGTGCTTTTGGTATCAATGCCAATCCATCCAACGAGTACAGCCCAACCACTTTTTATGCCGGTAGCTGGTATCGTTTTGGTGATGCCATTATTCCGTTTATTGGCCTTGAGTTTGGCGCATTCAGGGTGGGCGCAAGCTATGATGTTAATGTAAGCGACCTGAAAGCTGTCAGCCAAAGCAGGGGAGGTTTTGAAATATCGCTGATCTACATCAACAAGCCAAGCGGAGAACGCCCGCTTAACTGCCCAAGATTTTAAAAGTTTGGTCTGGAAACGTTGGGATGCCCTTTAACAAAAAAACGATAGGGAAGTAGGGCATCCTGTGCTGCATACGCCACTCCGATGCGGGGTCCACAGTCAATCTGGTCCGGTTGAAAGGTATGATCATCAGAAGTCAGATAAATAGATCCTGACGGGTCAAGCGGTTTCCCGCTTTGGGATGTATGCAGTCCCATGGCCTGTGCAAGG
>JALOMX010000323.1 GCA_025455245.1 Chitinophagaceae bacterium | reverse complement strand
TTATATTACCATACCGGGAAAGGAAGATGGAAAAATAATACTATCCGTTCAACCGGGTTCAGAAAAGGTTTCATTCCGCATAATGAGCGCCGATGATGATCTCCACAACCAGCCCAGGAGCATAAAACTTACCATGGAACAAAGTGCTTCGGCACATATTAAACCCGAAGGAAAAATATCATCGTTGTTAACCTTGTTGGACAATGAAAACTACTCCAAAATAGGATTTGTAGAAAGCAGATCCTGGGTTTATGAAAATGAGCAATCCGGAAAAGAAGTTACGCTGAAAATCGAACCGGCAGCCAAGGGCAATGGATATATAGATATTGATATCAATATGAATGGTGTAGTTTATGGCCAGCAATTTACCACCCTTCCGGCCGCCATCAATGGAAAAGTTAGGTTAATGGTAAAACAGGGACAGCAAACAGCTACCTTCAAAGTAATTCCAGTGAACGACTATTTTATGAGCAGTACTAAAATACTCAAATTCAAAATAGCAGGAACTAATGAAAACCTTAAACCTTTTGAATTTGCCGAACATGAGTTTTTTATTCTTGAAGATGGGGAAAACAACCGGTTAAGTATCAAAAGCATTCAAAACAACTTCCAGGGCAGCGATATGAATTACCTTTTTCCCGTTACCATCACCGGAAGGGTAGTTTCAAAAAATGACAACGTTTCACCCAATAAGATTTTTATTCAGGATGAAACAGGTGGCATTGCGGTTGAGTTTACCGGAAACAACACTATTACCATGGGAGAAATGGTAACCATCCACCTTGAAGGAGGTATTCTTACTGATAAAAATGAAATACTAACCATTAAGAATATTCCCAATAATCAGGTTGACCGTGGTGGTTATGAACTTTGGGTATTACCGGTTATGACACTGCAACAACTTGCTCAGAAGCCCGGGCAACTGGAAGGTACCGCTGTTACACTGAAGCAGGTATCGTTTGGTACATCCAACCTTGGCCATACCCTTGAAGGGGATGTGGATATTGCAGATGGGGCATTTTCCGCAAAAATGCGTACTGAAAGCTTTGCCAGTTTTAAGGATCAGCCCATACCGGCAGGAAAGAGGGATGTAACAGGGGTGCTCATCTGGACAAGTAAGGGATACGTGATACTACCCCAACGGGCTACGGATATCCGGTAAAATGATTCATCCATTTACCGGAACTTTGAAGTATTCCGAAAAATCATCCGGAACTATCTTTCATATTTCATAAATGCCTGACGATGCAAAAAGTACTTATCCTCGGCGGATCAACCTATGATTTGAAAATATACCTTGACCAACTGCCGGGGGCTATTCCTCAAACCATCCACAAGGCACCCCACCGCGAAGGACCGGGGTCAACCGGCACGGGCAAAGCGCTTCCGCTTACCTATCTCGGCGTTCCCACAGTACTGTACACCGCATTTGGCAACGACTGGTATGGCCGACAGATTGAAACCTTTTTACATGAGAAAAAAATTGAATTTCATAAGATAATTGACCCGGCCGGAACACAAAGGCATGTAAACCTCATGGATAAAAAAGGGGGAAGGATTTCCATGTTCATAACCCAATCATCCGAAAGACTCACCCATGATTTTACACTTGTAAAGTCTTTCATTGATGCATGCGACATCATTGTATTGAACATCATACCTTATTGTGTAAGCCTGATTGATATGGTGATGGCTTCGGGAAAAGAAGTCTGGACCGATCTTCATGATTATGATGGTAAAAATGATTATCATTTACCTTTTTTAAAAGCAGCCCGATTTGTACAGTTAAGCTCAGATAATCTGCCCGATTATCTGCCGGTAATGCAGCAAATGATCAGGGAAGGTAAACAGATGGTTGTGTGTACCCATGGCCCTGAAGGTGCTACAATCCTGACTGCTGATGGACTTCATATGGAGCAGCAAGCTATATCCGTTGGTAACATCGTGGACAGCAACGGCGCAGGCGATAGCTTTTTTGCAGGATTGCTATATGGTTACCTGGCCCATAAAAACTGGGAGACTGCTATGCGGTATGCTGCTAAATGCGGGGCGCTTGCGGTAACAGATGAAGAGCTTTGTTTCCGCGGACTGAATGCCTCGATGCTGGATGTATAAAAAATTACCTCAACCATTTTTTTTCACACTAAAACACACAAAAAAATGAAAACAACAATCAAATCGCTCTTTGGATGGACATTAAGCCTTTTTTCCTTAATGCAGTTAATTGCATGTGAAAAGGATACTTCGGTTGATCCGCCGCCTCCGGCCACCAATCAGGAATTGCGCATTCAATTTGCACCTGCAAGTCTTTCTGCTACGCAGGTTGATTCGGCCATAGTCGTATTTTCAAAACCGGGCTCGCCGTCTGTAACCAAAAAGTTGGTTGCAGGAAATAATGTTTTCTCCACCACATCCGAAGGTATTTCCTCAGGAACCTGGAAAGCAGAATGGCAAATCTTTACCAAAAAGCCCAACGATCCAAGTACCTATGCAAGGCAGCATGTGTTTATTCAGGACATGGTGTTTCCATTGACTGCCCCAAGGTCTGTAACTGCCCCATCCGGCGACTGGAACGGTGGCTGGCTTCCAAGGGTACATGTACACGATGCAGCTAAAGGATTTATTTACATTGTAGCAATGGATTTTAGCGATCCCTACTATGCTGTATTTACTAAAGATCAACGAAAACTTCGTTATCTGTACCTCGACCGCATTGCAAAACAGGCAAATGCAACAGGTAGCGCTCTGGTTGCCGCAAAATCAATTGAAAGGTTTAGCAACTTTCCTGCTTCAGGCGTTACAGACCGTCAGCATTTTCAATCATTAACAGAGGAAATGCGCCAGAAAAACTGGAACAGGGGTGAAATATTAATAGAGTTGCTGGACACACAAGATGAAGAAAGCACTTTTTATTACCTGTACAACAAGCAGTAACTTTCTTTCTTGCTAAAAGGGGTTTGGTTATTTAATTTTACCCCTTATGCACAACCTTATCATCACTACCGTTCAAACCAACCTCCATTGGGAGGATAAAAATGCCAACCTTCAAATGCTCGAAGAAAAAATCGGGCATTTGAATGGTGGGCAGGTTGTGGTATTGCCCGAAATGTTTTCTACCGGTTTTAGCATGCAGCCCGAAAAGATGGCAGAAACGATGGACGGGCCAACAGTTAACTGGATGCGAACGATTGCATCCAACAAAAACATTGTTCTCACCGGAAGTCTGATTATTCAGGAAAACGACAAATACTTTAACCGTTTGATCTGGATGCTGCCCAACGGCCAATGCGGCCATTATGATAAGCGGCATTTATTTGCCTTTGCAGGCGAGGACAAACATTATTCCCCCGGAAATAAACGGCTTATAGTAAGCATAGGTGG
>JALOMX010000035.1 GCA_025455245.1 Chitinophagaceae bacterium | reverse complement strand
CAGTGTAAATGTGATTCCTATTTATGTTTCAGGGAAGCCTAATCCATCCATTACCGTTAATCCTTCCCGAAATATTTGTGTAAATTCTAATGTGAATATCCGTAATTCGGGAAATTATGGAGGATTGATTACAGCTACCGGTGGTGGGAACAGTACCTGTGAGAACAGGGGTAGACTGGTTTGGACACTATCGCCATCTGTAGGTTATACCGTTACAAGCGGATCTATGGGCTCATTGAATGGCAGTTCGGTAAATGGATTTGCATGGACTCCCGGTACTGAATCCTTCAACGTGACCTTTACACAACCCGGTACATATATTTTATGGGAATATTTATACAATGAAAGATGTGGTGTAGATAGCACCATGGTGGAGATTTGCGTACGTAATCCTCCAACATCCGGTTTCACGATGAATAAAAGAAGTGGTTGTGCACCGGATACCGTTTCTCTTACCAATACGGCACCCAAAGGACCATGTCTTGGCGAAAACTATGTATGGAGGATCAATTTTTTGGATCCTTTAAATTGCAGCGGTTCACCTGATTTTTCCTTTGTCCCCGGGTCAACTGACAGATCCGAAAATCCTTCTGTTTTGTTCAATAAAGCAGGCAGGTATGTGATAGAGCAGCAAGTGAATGCATTTGCATCCGGATGTCCGTCACCGGTATTGCGCGATACATTTACAGTTAAGGAAAAACCAAGGGTCAGCCTGAGTATCCCATCGGGAATATGTGCAGGTAACAGCATTAATCCGACGGCCGTTGTAACAAATTGTTATACAACCACTGCCAATACATATGCATGGAGCTTTTCGGGTGGTAATCCTGCATCATCCTCCTCACCGGTTCCGGGTGCGGTTGAATATGCCAATCAGGGATCCTATCCAATTATCCTAAGGACTACCAATGAATGCGGATTTACCGATGCAGCCGCAACCCTTGTGGTTGGTTCACGTCCGGTTGCCAATGCCGGAGGTGATGTTATCATTTGCAGCAGGCAACCTGCAACCATAGGAATGGCGCCCGTAGCCGGTGTAGCCTACAGCTGGACCCCGACTGCAGGGTTGTCTGCTTCCAATCAGGCCACTGTTACCGTAAACCGTACTTATCAGGGGCCTTCTGCTGATACTACATTTGTGTATGTACTAAGGGCATCCCTCGGAGCCAATTGTGAAACGACCGATACCGTACAGGTTACGGTAAAACGTGAACCCGTACTGACCGCCCTTCCTGCTTCGGCTACTATTTGCGCGGGAGGTAATACCGAACTGACTGTTACCGGTGCAACTACCTATTTATGGAGCCCTTCCAATGGTTTAAGCACAACCGCCGGCGACAAGGTTATTGCTTCTCCTTTATCAAACCAAACCTATCAGGTTACAGGTACCCTTTCTAATGGATGCAGCGCAGTCATTAATATTCCGGTTACAGTTATCACAGCACCTGTAGTAAGTGCCGGACCTGATATTACTGCCTGCAACAATGTGTCCTCCGTTGTACTTTCCGGTTCCCCTTCCGGAGGTACATGGAGTGGTAGTCCATTTGTAACAGCAAATGGTATTTTTAACCCTGCTGCATCGGGGAATGGTGTATTTAATCTGACCTATTCACTCACGGCATCGGGTTGCAGTGGAGCAAGCAATATGAGGATAACAGTTCAAAACCCTCCAAACGCCAATGCAGGAACCGATACCACACTTTGTGCAGATGGCAGCATTTACCGATTAAGCGGTTCCCCTTCAGGAGGTGTATGGAGCGGAAGTCCTCTCGTTACTGCATCAGGAAACTTTACGGCATCTTCCCCCGGAATTTATACATTGGTTTACAGCAGGGGTAGTGGTTTTTGTATAGGTACCGATACTGTTAGGGTTACTGTGGTATCCGGTGTATCCAATAATGTGATAGGTTCTTCACAGGGAATATGTTCCGGTGTTTCCCCTCTAATCATCACCGGGAGCAATGCAACGGCCGGCGGATTGACGGTGTTATACCAATGGCAGGAAAGCAATGACAGTTTATCATGGACTGATATTCCCAATGCAATTAATAAAGATTTTCTTCCGCCTGCACCTGCCGGTCAAAAGTTTTACCGCAGGCTTGCCTCCTCCGGTGTATGTTCTGCGGGTGTACCATCTAATGGGGTCAGGATATACCTCCTTCCCGATGCAGAGGCTGAATTAAGGCCGGTGAACACGATAGCCTGTGCGCCTTATGTTATCACATCTTCTGTATTGGGATTGGTTACTTATCCGGACAGAAACCTGACTTACAGGTGGTATGCAAACGACCTGCTTTTAGGTTCAGGTGAAACATTCCCGGGGTATACCATCGCTAATCCTGATGATTCTGTAATTATTAAAATGGTTGCTGTAAGCCTTTATGGTTGCAAAAATGATTCCGTTTCGGTAAAGTTTAAAACAAACCCTGCACCGGTACCTTCCTTTACTTTAAGTATGAATGAGGGTTGCGGTCCTTTAAATATTGATATAATTAATACGACTCCGCAGGCATCAAGATTTACTTTTTTCTGGGATTTTGGAACAGGACAAACTTTTTCCGGAGTACAACCCGGCAGTGTCTTTTTTCCTGTAAACCCTAACCGGGGGGATACTGTGTATGTTGTAAGTTTGAAAGCAACTGCAGGCTGTGATAGCTTGCCGGTAACTCAGACGGTGAGGGTTCGGTCAAGACCGCGTACCATTTTCACCCCTGATAAAAGCATAGGTTGCAGTCCTATGACTGTTGTGTTCAACAACAACAGTGCAGGCAGCAATGCGACTTTTGAATGGGATTTTGGGGATGGAAGTCCTCGTGTTCCGGGCGGATTGAATTCGGTGTCCCATACTTTTAATACAGGAGTACTTGATACCTTTTTGGTAAGGCTGTTCAGCAGAAATGACTGCGGTACAGATACAGCTTTTTTTGACATTGTTATTAATCCTAATTTGATACGTCTTGACTTTGGGGTAAGTGGTTCTGAATTGAATGGTTGTACCCCTCATACGGTAAGGTTTGTAAACAATACCATCGGTGCCAATCTCTTCCGTTGGGATTTTGGTGACGGAAGTCCGGTCATTACAACGACCAAGGGCTTTGATACCTTGTTTCACACCTTTTCCGACACAGGAAGGTATGTAGTAAATTTATTTGCATCAAATGGCTGCAGTGATACTACTTCTACTGAGGTCATTTTTGTAGCTCAATCCCCCGATGTTTCATTTACGGCAAATCCGCAGGTTGTATGCCTTGGCGACACCATCCGGTTTACAAATACAAGTTCAACAGGTCTTGCATTCAATTGGGACTTTGGTGATGGTACGGCAAGCAGTGTGCCACAGCCTTTTAAAGTGTATGAGGATGCAGGAACTTACCGGGTAGTTTTAAAAGGTACTGTTCAGTACCCGCAGGGATTAGCATGTACAGATAGCGCCGTAGCTACAATAATCGTGAATGCACCCGGCGGATTTTTGAATTACAGGGGAGGATTTTATTGTTCAGGTAATTCAATTGGTTTTGAAGTGTTTAATACCAATGCAACCCGTTTTGTTTACTATTTTGGTAATGGCGACAGTATAATAAGCAGCAGTGCACAGGTTTCGTACTCATACACACAACCCGGAACTTATGTGCCTTATGTGCGTATAACTTATCAGGGATGCAGCAGAATACTTAGCACAGGCGATACCATCAGGATTGAGAAGTTAAAAGCGGGGTACCGCTTCAATACGGTACAGCTTTGCGGCAATACAAACCTTGCATTCACAGATACCTCTTCTTCCATTTTTGGAATTAATGAATGGGCATGGCGTTTTGGTGATGGAACCACATCTGCTGCTGTGAATCCTCAGAAAAACTTTACGCAAAGCGGCCTTTACCCGGTTACCTTACGTATTGCAGGAAACGGAGGTTGTACAGATTCAGTAAGTTTACCGATTGATGTGTTCGTTCAGCCTTTCCCATCTATTGAAATTCTTGGTGATACCTTTGCTTGTATAGGTCTGCCAAACCGATTTGTTGCCGATAACAGCGGAAATATTGCTTCAGTTTTAAACTGGCAGATTGGAGGAGGACAGCCTGCAACCGGCCCTGAAATAACTCAAACGTGGACACAGGCCGGAAGTTATAACCTCAGGCTGATCGGTATTTCAGCATTTGGATGTGCCGATACGGCATTTATGTCAGTTCGCGTCAATCCTTCACCCGTTGTAAGTGCAGGGCCTGACGAAAGGATTTGCCTCGGGAACAGTATCAGGCTTAATGTGCGCTCATCAGCTCCGCTGAATTGGTCACCTGTTGCGGGTTTAAGTTGCATCGATTGTCCCAATCCGGTTGCATCGCCAACAACAACCACACAGTACATCGTTTATGGCACCAATACGTTTGGATGTACCCTTCGGGATACCATCATGGTTTATGTGGAGCAGCCATTTAATATTTCAGTTTCACCCAACGATACCCTTTGTGCAAGCAATGGAGAAAGGGCGCAGCTTTTTGCATCAAATGCATTCCGTTATCAATGGAATCCGTCAATTGGTTTAAATGCAGCGAACATTCCCAATCCTGTTGCTTCACCGGCTTCCACCACTACTTACAGGGTTATTGGTTTAGATGAGTTTAATTGTTTTTCGGATACGGCATTTGTAACTGTTGCTGTCGGGTATAATCCAACGGTCAGTATTCCTTCGGGAACTCAGGTTATTGCAGGTACGCAGGTTCAATTAAATCCGTCTTATACAGGAGGGCCGTTTAAACAGTATACCTGGACCCCTGACAGGGATTTGAGTTGCAACAATTGTCCTTCACCGGTAGCCACCATTAATAACAACATACGCTATAGGCTTGTTGCAGAAAATATTTATGGATGTACGGCATCTGACACTGTGACTTACACGGTAATCTGCAGTCCCGATCAGGTGTATATTCCAAATGCATTCAGCCCGGATGGAGATGGGATCAATGACGTGTTGATGGTAAGAGGAAAGGGAATAGCAACCGTTAAATCCTTCAGGATTTTTAACCGGTTTGGTCAGGTGGTATTTGAGAAACAGAATTTTGAAGCCAATGACCCTTCATCGGGCTGGGATGGCAGAATTAACGGCGTTCCGGCAAGCGGTGATGTATATGTGTTTACAGCAGAAGTACTTTGTACCGCCGGCGCGAATTATACATATAAAGGAAATGTGACTTTATTCAGATAAAAGCAGCACAAAATGGATAACTGCATAAAATATCAGAAAGAAAAAATCATATCATGTTTTTTTATGGTGTGTGTTTCTTTTTTTTCTATGGCGCAGGATCTAAATTTTTCCCAGTTTTATGAATTGCCTTTACTGCGGAATCCGGCGCTTGCAGGCATATTTATTGGGGATATCCGCGTGCAGGGGGTATACCGTAATCAATGGCAAAGTGTTACAGTGCCTTTCCGAACCTCAGGATTAAGTGCCGAAGTAAATTTCCCGGTAAATGATTATGGTCACTACCTGACCGCAGGTACACAAATTTTGCATGATGTGGCAGGGGACAGTAAACTTACCCGAACCCATTTTTTACCCGTGCTTACCTATCATGCACCTTTAAATGGTGATGAATTTTATATATCAGGTTCATTGATGGGTGGAATCGTAAACAGCAGTTTTGATCCAACCGGTCTGAGATGGGATGATCAGTTTGTTGGAGGACAATTTAATCCCAATATCACCACGAGACAGGTAATAAACCAAACAGGAAAAAATTATTTCGATATTGGTGGTGGTGTGGCTTTAAGCGGCCCGCTTACGGGAAATATCAATGCTTATGCCGGCATTGGATTGTTTCACGCAAATAATCCTGCTATTGCCTTCAATACTGATGATGTAAGGCTTGGAAGAAAATGGGCTTTTAATGGGGGAATGACCATTGAAACAAGCGATTGGCACCGGTTAACTTTTTATGCTGACTACTTTGTGCAAAAGGCAGGTAATACGTCAGACAGTGCTGTAAAAGTTGGAGGTCAGGATGTATTTATGTTCGGAGCATTTTATACCAACGATCTTCAGACCTATGATACAGATGATAAAGTAAGTTTATCGCTTGGCGCAGTATATCGTTGGGCCGATGCGATTGTTCCGGTGATACGGCTTGATCTGAAAAATTTTGCAGTCGGATTGTCTTATGACGTTAATGTTAGTCAACTGACAAAAGCAAGTGGTGCAAGGGGGGGATTTGAGCTTACCCTTGCCTATAAGAATGCATTTACGAGCAGGAGGATTAAGGAATACCGGCTTAACTGTGTTGGATTTTAAAATCTTTATTCAACCTTGTTCTTTTTAAATTCAACTATTTTTCCCCGATTTTTTCAGGAATTCCTCAACTGTGGTAAGTATGGTTATGTTTGCGGCCATTTAGATTAACAGAGTTGATGTCAGAGAAGAAAACAGGCACCAAGACAGTGCTGCTATTACAACCGCAAAAGATGCTTCACCGCAGGCCGGTAGTACAGTTGCTTAAGGTGGAAAAAAGAGGAAACGGCATTTTGGAAATGGATGAATTGGCTATAACCTCTGCCACTCTTTCCTTGTATTTGAAGAATATTGACCTGAATGCACGGAAACAGCTTTTGAAATTCAGTGAATATGAATTGGATAATGAGGTTAAAAGGATTGAAACCACGCTGAAAAAAGTCCGGTATTCAGAGAAAGAGGAATCTGCCCACCGTGACAGGGCCATGGCGCGCTATTATCAACAATATCTCGGGTTCCTTAAAAGTTTTGATAAAGATATCAGCTGGTACCACAGGGTGACCATACCCGACAGCAACAGGGTTTCAACGGTTCCTTGTGTGTACCATCCGCTAAGTGTTAAGCTGGAGTTTGAATGCATCAGGCAGGAAGATAATTATAATCTGCTTATTTGGGTAAAAACACAACAAGGAAGGATTCCTTTAGCCGATTTCAGAAGGTTTTATTTCCTGTTGCTGAAGAATAACGAATACTGGCATCTTTCGCTGTCTGCATTTGAAGCGCTTGACTGGCTTGAAGAAACAGATTTGTCAAAACTAAATCGTAGCAAAGAGACCTTTCTGAATGAGGTTGTATCACCGCTAAAAAAGTTCGGGCAAACGGTGGATACAGGCGGACTGGTAGAAAAAGAATCGCTTGATGTGTTACCGGTAAAAAGGTTGCTGCTGAGCGAACTGAATAATACCTTTTTGATGATGACCCCTCAATACATTTACGATGGATATGTAATTGACGGGGCTTTTGAACCTTTTGCAGAAGTGAAATCGGGTGATAGTATCCTAGTCATCAATCGACACAAGGATGAAGAATCTTCATTTAATAATTATTTGAAAGCGCTCCACCCTAATTTCCCAAAGCAAAGCAACGGGTACTATTATCTCAACTTTGCCGAAGCCCAAAAGAAGCAATGGTTCAGCAAAGTATATCATCAGCTTTTAACCGATGATGTGGAACTGGTGGGTATGGATATGCTAAGGCATTTCAGATATTCGCCTTTCAAGCCGGAAACATCGGTGAACATACTTGCCACCGAATCAGATGTGATTAAAGTTGATTTTCAGCTAAAGTTTGGCAAAGAGAAAGTACCGATGAATGAGCTGCAAAAAATGTTGCTCAACGGGCAGAAGGTAGTATTGCTGAAAGACGGCAGCATGGGTGTGCTGGGCGATGATTGGTTGCGTCAATACGGTTCCGTTATTAAGCATGCGCGCATAAAGGGCAAGGAATTATGGTTGCCAAAATGGATGGCCATGAGTATGGAAGGGGAGGATGATATGGTTTCGGTAAGAAGAACCCTTCCTGTAGATTGGATTGACCGATGGGAGAAATGGCGCAAAGGGGATGAACCGCTGTATGCCCTTCCGCAGAATGTTCAGGTTGAATCGCTCAGGCCTTATCAACAAAAGGGTTACGATTGGATAAGCCTGCTGGCTGAAGCAGGAGGTAGCGCTTGCCTTGCCGATGATATGGGTCTTGGAAAAACGCTGCAAACCATTTGCTTTATTGCAAACCGGATACATCATTACCCAAACAGCAAGCATCTTGTAGTTTGTCCTGCATCGCTTATGTACAACTGGCAGCAGGAGTTTGAAAAATTTGCCACCGGCATACCCACTGTTATTTACCATGGACAGGCACGTACAAAGGAAATGCTGGACGATGCCGATGTGCAGGTAGTTATTACAAGCTATGGAACCATGCGGCAGGATATTGAGATATTGTCGCAGGTTGAGTTTCATGTGGTAGTGATTGATGAAAGCCATCATATTAAAAATCCTACTACTCAAATAAGCCGCGCCATACATGAAATTAAAAGTAATACCCGGGTTGCTTTAAGCGGAACTCCCGTAATGAATGGTACGCTTGATTTGTATGCGCAACTTAATTTTCTGCTGCCTGGATTACTGGGTAGCCGGGAGTTTTTTAAAAAGGAATACATCATTCCCATTGAGCAGCAGGGCGATGCAGATAAGGCTGCAACCCTGCAGCGGATTATTGCCCCGTTTGTGTTACGGCGAACCAAAGAACAGGTAGCCAAGGACCTGCCTCCCAAAACGGAAACCATACTTTGGTGTACAATGGGGCAGGATCAGAAAGCTGCATACGAATCCATAAAGGACAATGTGCGCAGCAGTGTCTTGCTCGATATTGAGCAGAACGGATTGCAGAAAGGAAAGATGGGTATTCTTGCTGGGCTTACCAAACTCAGGCAGGCTTGCAACAGTTGCGAACTTGTTAAAGATGAAGACCTGTTTACATATGACAGCATAAAAACAGAAGTACTTATTGAAGAACTGAAGAATATTATTCCCGCGCATAAGGCGCTGGTATTTTCGCAGTTTACTTCAATGCTCGATTTGCTGGAGCGCGACCTGCAAAAAGCCGGTATCCGTTTTCAGCGGCTTGACGGCAGTACCGAAGTACATAAGCGGCAGGAACTTGTAAACGAATTTCAGGATGAAAATACCGATGTGCAGGTTTTTCTGCTTAGCCTGAAGGCCGGAAATGCGGGACTGACGCTAACCGCCGCCGATTATGTGTTCCTGTTTGATCCATGGTGGAATGCTGCGGTTGAAAATCAGGCAATAGACCGAACGCACCGGATTGGACAGGAAAAACATGTATTTGCCTACCGCATGATATGCAAAGGAACGGTTGAAGAAAAGATACTGAGGATGCAGCAACGAAAGAAAAAACTTGCAGAAGAGCTTATTACCACCGATGAGGGCTTTATGCAATCGCTTACGATTGAGGATGTGAAATATTTGCTGGAGTAATTTTTATAGGATTGTTTTCGTTAAATCTTTTAGGATCAATTTAATTCTTTTTTATACAAGAGAATGTCTGCTATTACTTTTGGCGTCTATTTGCGGAATTGATTGGAGTTTATGGTGGCGATTTTAGTATTTTTCTTTACACATTGGTTTCTTTCCTTGTTTTTTCATACGTTTTTCCTGCATCGTTATGCCTCGCATCAGATGTACACAACCGGACAGAAACGGGAAAAGTTGTTTTATTTCTTAACCTGGTTTAGCCAGGGTTCGAGTTATCTTGTTCCAAGGGCGTATGCAGTTATGCACAGGATGCACCATGCATTCAGCGATACTGAAAGGGATCCGCATAGTCCGCACTTTTTTAAGGATGTATGGGGTATGATGCTTCATACAAGAAAAATTTATAATGCGTTTCTGAATAATAAACTCACTGTTGAAAAGGAGTTTACGGAGGAATATCTTCCTGTTTGGCAAAAGATGGACAGGATAGGCGACAATATGCTGGTGCGTATTGCTTTTGGAATAGGGTATATTGCGTTCTACATATATTTTGCTCCGAGTGCATGGTGGTTCTTATTGCTGCCTGTTCATTTCTTAATGGGGCCTGTACAAGGCGCTATAGTAAACTGGTGCGGGCATAAGTATGGCTATGCCAACTTTAAAAACGGCGATCATTCGCGCAATTCCGAACCATGGGGTATATTTCTATTAGGCGAACTCTTTCAGAATAATCACCACAAGGATGGAAAGTCTCCCAACTTTGCGAAGCGTTGGTTTGAATGGGACCCAACCTACACCGTCATGAAAATGATGCATGTGGTGGGAATCATTAAACTTAAACCGGTCAGGGTGCGGTCCAATAATCATGGCCTACATCAATAATAAAAACGGGATGACAAAGAATTCATCCCGTTTTTGTTTTTAGTCGGCTATAGAAGGTGGAATAAGTTTATAAACAACCGGTGTTACAATCCTACTTAGTAATGTAGATGAAATTAATCCACCAATGATGACCAATGCAAGCGGGCTTATAAGCGGGTTGCTGCTGAGTGCTATGGGTATTAAACCCCCGATGGCCGTAA
>JALOMX010000322.1 GCA_025455245.1 Chitinophagaceae bacterium | reverse complement strand
CTGATTGGCGGAAACCTGAGTTTGCTGGCACATTTAACCGGCACGGTTTCCTTTCCCCAAACGGAAGGAAATATACTTTTTCTGGAAGATGTTGGAGAATATCTATACAATATCGACCGGATGCTGATTCAATTGGAAAGGGCCGGTAAATTCAAAAAACTGGGAGGTATCCTGATAGGCGGATTTACGGATTTAAAAGATACTTCCACACCCTATGGGAAAACCGTAGCCGAAATTATACATGAGAAAGTTTCAAAATATAATATACCCGTGGCATGGGATTTTCCCGTAAGCCATAGTCCTGAAAATGTTGCATTACGATTTGGAATGCTGCATACCCTTACCGTAAACAAGTCCGGCGCCACCTTAAGTTGTTTGCCATAAATTTCTGGATTACATCCTGTAACAAACAGCGTTGATATTCATGCCTGCGCCAACCGAGGCAAACAGTATCACATCGCCTTTTTCCATGCCGTGTCCGACTACATCTCCGCGCTTGACCGAATCGAATAAGGTTGGAATAGTAGCCACGGAACTATTGCCATATTCATGGATACTCATGGGCATGATATCCTGCGGCGGATCGTTTCGCCCATATAACTTGTAAAGTCGTTGAATGATACCTTCATCCATTTTGGCATTTGCCTGATGAATAAAGATCTTTTTAACTTCATTAATGTCCACTCCGGCTTTATCAAGACAATCCTTCATGGCAACAGGTACATGAAGCATGGCATATTCATAAACCTTTCGACCCTTCATTTTTATATATCTTATCCGGGGATCGCTTCCGGGAAAATTAGATTTTCCCATATACAGGTAATATGCTTCCTCATTGCAATGCGATTGGACGCTGAAACTGAGTTGCCCGGGACCTGACTCATCAACCTCTCTCCATTCATGAATGGTAGCCCCTGCCCCATCACTGAATATCATACTGTCCCTGTCATAAGTATCCAAAACCCTGCTGAGGGTTTCAGTTCCAATTACCAATGCCTTTTTTGCAATGCCGGCCTTAAAAAAAGCCTCTGCATGGATAACACCCTGCAACCATCCGGGACAACCGAAAAGTAAATCATACGCGATACAATTTGGGTTTCTGATATTGAGTGAATTTTTGACCCGGCTCGCAATGGCAGGAAGTACATCGGTTTGGATGGTATGTTTGATTACATTGCCAAAATTATGGGCAACTATAATCTGATCCAATGTTTCCGGATCGATTCCACTATCTTCAATGGCCCTTTTTGCTGCTTCAAAAGCTATGTCAGATGAATTCACCTCAGGATCAGCATAACGCCGTTCTGCTATTCCGGTGATCTGTCTGAATTTTTCAACCACCTGATCCGGAGGGGTTGTTATCCTTTGATGGTGTTCATCGTAAAAATCATGAGCTGTAAAGTCCCTGTTGGTTTTTACATGCTCGGGAATGAAAGCCCCTGACCCGGTTATTACTGACCTGTATACAGACATATAAAAAATATAATGGCTAAAGATAATTTATTTGCGTCTTTTATCATAAATGACCTCAAAGGATCACAATTTTAATTTTCTGCAATATTAAGCCATTGAATGCCATCAAAATATTCAAATGTCTGGCTTTCGGTATTGTAACGGAGCATTCCGGGTTCTGCAAAAGCAGGGCTGTTTCGTTTATAATGATCAAACACCCACTGCTGAGTTGTGAATCTCCGGATATTTTCAGAAACATTGATGACCGAAAAAATAAATCGTTCACTTCCTATGGCGCCCCGGATGCCATTAATAAAGCAAACAGATTCAAGCTGCCCAAGGTTTAATGACGAAGGGAGACTGATTCTTCTTTTATTGCCGGTTTCAAAAAAGTTTATGCTTTTGTCAAATCCATAAATCAAATAGAATACACACGATCCACTACGATTGTACGCGGTTAAAATCAATTGATCATCGGCACCAACATCAGCAGCGGTAATCAGAAATCCATTTGTTGCAAGGCTGTCATGTCTTACTGCAACATGAACACCTGAATCAGTGGGTATTGAATAATGTACCGAGTAGTCTCCAACCCAGTTTTTGGTTATTACATGCAAGCTGTCCCTGTGGAAAAACATTGCTTCACAATCAAAGCGGGTTTGATTGGGAGCTGAAGAAGAAAAATCAACCTGATCGGGGTAAGAAAAACGAATGGCTGCATATTGATCAGCACGTAACAAAACAGTATCTGCCATCGATATCAGGTATTGCTTTTCTATTTTGTAAATGGTCAGGTCCCTTCGGTTACCGGATGCATTATTTCCAAAATCACCCACATAAATATGCAAAGAGTCCTGTGCAATATCTTCCCAGTCAACATTGTCTGCACCCATCAATCCTACTACCTTTTTAATAGCCCCTGAAAGTGTATCAATTGCATAAAGCCATGGACCGTTGCCACCATCATTATGCCCCCAAAACATTTCATTCCAATACACCAATCCACTTAATTCTAAAAGGCTGCCGGGCAGGTCGGTCTTTTGGGTTGGAACATACTGATTGTTGGAATAAACACAACTGCCGTTGTTTATAATAGCCAGGCTATCGAAATTCAGTGCCTGAGGATCCGTGCAGCCTATGGCCTGAGCCTGAATACTATCAGGAAGAGTGAACCCGATTACCAGACATAAGAGTGCAAACCATTTTCTCATTATTGTAGATTTTTCCAGCCTGAACTTGTATATCCTTCAAGTTTTCCTGTTTCCTTGTTGTATCGTATCATTCCCGGTACCGGTTGTTCAGGTCTTTGTTGTGTATTACCCGATGGTAAAATAAGTGCATCTGTTGTAGAAATATGAAAGGATGATTGGGGATTTTTTGTATTGATACCTATGCGGGTCTGTGCTGAATCAACATAAAGGCGAAGCAGGTTATTGGTTACTATGGATATTCCCGAATTATTTAACGTGCCTAATTTCATGTCAGGTGAAAAAATATTGTTCCCGCCTGTTTTCCATAAAGAATCATTGGTGAGGGAAGCGCCCAAAGTAACAATCTGCTCCCACTGAGGTGTTTCGGCTGTACCGGTATTAACTTCGAAACAATTACTGGAAATATTGTAAATCAACAATGCTTTTGCCGGTTTTGAAATCAATTCCCGTTCTGCCTGCGTAAGCCTTGGAATTAAAATCCCTTTTTGATTGGAGGAAATATCCAATTGTGCCGAACTATCCGGATGGCTCCCGGTCATATTTACAGCAATTCCCTGACTGAAAATATTGGTAAATACTCCTTGATAAATAATAATAAAAGAAAGTAAAAAGAAAGGTTTGACCGCTATCATGCCCCTAAATTAAACTGAAGCAGCCATCCTTTTTACTATGTTTTCCTGAAAATTATTTTTACAGGATTGGCTTCCCTGACAATTCCCGATTTAGCCG
>JALOMX010000321.1 GCA_025455245.1 Chitinophagaceae bacterium | reverse complement strand
GATGATGTAATATTCTTCCTCCGGTCATCATACCACTGCCTGCAATTATTACCGAATCATGTTTATGGTCATTAATTTTCTTTGATTCCTCGGCACTTTGTGTGACAGTAAGGTTATTGCGAAGTGTTAAAAAAGTTTCATCATTTTCAATATCAGTTTCCGATAATTTATGATATGATTTATGCTTTCTGTAAAACTCTGTTGCCTTTATGGCCATCGGGCTGTCAAGATAAATGCGAACCTTGGGAATCTCTTTGTCGTGCAACAGGTTCTTAAGCATCATCAATAAATTCTGACTCCGGCCAATGGAAAATGCCGGAACAATAATATTTCCATCGGCATCAAACGTATTATTCATAATGTCAATCACATCATCCATGTCTGTAGGCTTGATATCCCTGTTGCCGTAAGTGGACTCTACAAATAAAATATCTGCATGTTTTATGATATGTGGCGGATAAAGGATGGGATCATTTGGTCTGCCAAGATCTCCGGAAAATACTATCTTTTTGGTTTGCGAATCCCCTTTAATCGTAATTTCTACAATTGCAGCACCCAGTATATGACCTGCATTATAAAAGCAAACATCAATTCCTTCAGTTATTTTAACAGACTTTGCAAAAGTTGTACCTACAATTTTATCGGCTATGGGTTTTACGTCATCTACATCGTAAAGGGGAAGCGGTTCAGCATGTTTTGAATAGCCCTTCTTTTTGGCATATTTTGCTTCTTCTACCTGTAACCCGGCACTGTCCATCAGAATCAGGTTCATCAGGTCGGCTGTTGCAGTAGTGCAGTAAACGGGACCTTCATAGCCATCCTTAAACAGCTTGGGGAGGTAACCTGTATGGTCAAGGTGTGCATGCGTAATTATCACAGCGTCAATTTCTGAAGGCGGAATTGGGAAGGGTTCCCAGTTCAACAGCCTTAACTCTTTACGACCCTGAAACAGTCCGCAATCGATCAGCACACGAAAATCTCCTATTTGAAGCAGGTATTTGCTGCCTGTTACTTCACTTGCCGCACCAAGAAACTTCACGCGAACATTCATATGGAAATGATTTATTGTTTTTTAAAGATTATTGATCAAACGATTCAACGATTTAAAGCTAAGGATTTCTTGTAACAGATTTGTTTAAAAAAACAGGGATTAACTGACCTTGAAATATTCTTTAAATTTTAGCATAAACTCCTGACGCCTTGTAGCACCCACATCGAGTTCAACACCGTCTTGCATGGTTACGGTTGCAGTTTTACCCTTATTGAAATTTTTCAGAAACTTCATGTTGATTATATGGCTTTGATGAATTCTTGCAAATCCTTCACCTTCCAGTAAATCTTCATATTCTTTCAGTGTTTTGCTGATTGTAATTTTCTTGTCACCTAACAGATAGAAATGGGTATAATTGCTTGCTGCTTCCAGTCGTATTAATTCTTCAAGATCTATCAGTTCAAAACCGTGAAGTGTGGGTAAGGCCAGTTTTTTAAAGCCTGTAGCTTTTTCCTTGAGTTGTTGAATGGTTTTGCCAATCTGATTCAGATCGGGCCATAGGCTTTGGGTGTTTCTTAGTTTTTCAACAGTGGTTTCCAGTTCTTCATCATCAATGGGTTTCAGTAAATAATCAATCGCATTATATTTGAATGCCTTGATAGCATATTGATCGTATGCGGTTGTAAAAACGATTTTAGGTAATGGTGGTGTTACCGATTCCAATAAATCGAAACCTGTAACAGGACCGAGGTTTATATCGAGGAATAATACATCGGGTTTTATTTTTTCAATAGATGATGCCATGAAATTTGGTTTGTTTTCAGTGGCCACAACCTTTATCTCCGGATGGTATTTCTGCAGTTTCGCTTTCAGTGAGTCGATACAATACTGTTCATCATCAACAATCATCGCTTGAATCATAAACTAATTATTTTGGATTGAGTACAATGGTAACATTTGTGCCTGCCGGCAGATTGTCCGAGTCTGTTTTGTCCTCAAAAATAATGGTTGTCTTTACACCCATTACCTTTTCCATCATTTTTAAACGTTCACGGGTAAGATGTGTACCCAAACTTACATGCTCTTTTGATTCCTTATCAACAGGTGATTTATTTTTTCTGCCGGCACCATTATCTTTTACGCAAAATTCGATAGCAGATTCTTTTTGTATAACAGATATCTCAATATGTTTTTCACTGCGGAGACTGTTTTTTAATCCATGTAAAATTGCATTTTCAACAAAAGGCTGCAACAGAAGCGGAGGTAGTTCAAGTTGGTCAAGCAAATGTTCATCTGCTTTAATCTTAAAAGAAAACCCTTCCTGCATGCGTAGCTGTTCAAGTTGCAAATAGGTTTTTAATGTATCCAGTTCTTGCCGGAGCGGTATCATTTGTTTTTCGGATAATTGCAATACCTGCCTCACAAGTTTTGAGAATTTTGCCAGGTATTCTGAAGCTTTAATGTTTTGTTTTGTTGCAATCAATCCGTCGATAGCTGTCAAACAGTTGAAAATAAAATGAGGATTCATTTGACTTCTGATGGCCTTCAACTCGCTTTGCGCAAGTTGTAATTGCCTTGCCTGTTTTTCCGTTTGTTGTTTCAATCGAAGCCTGAATGCAAGGTAGCTTGTTAAAACTAAAACAAACGTTGCCAACAGTTTAAACCAGTTTTTTTTCCAAAAGGGCGGAAGTATTTCTAATTGAAGTTGTGTGTTGGTCGAATAGGTGTTTCCCGGTCCGCATTCGCGAATTTGTAATGTGTAAATACCCCCGGACAGATTGGTATAGGTGGCTGTTGTTCCTTTACGCCAGATTTTATCATAGGGAGGCAGCCTGTATTCTATACTGTCGTTTTGGCGGCCACTGAACATAAACGTTACTGTTCCCTGCCGGTAATCTACTCTAAGAGGGTTATTGGTATAATAAGTTGCATCACGGGGATGTGGTTCATATTGAATCAGTATCTTATAAATATCAGGAGCGGGCGGTGGAGTTAATGGTTGCAGGATTTCATCCTGTGTAAAATGCATAATTCCTCCATCGAATGTTGCCCACCAGTCATTTTTATAACCTGAGGCTAACCTGGATTGTGATCCCATATAATGTCCCCACCAGCCTTGCTGTATCCCGATTTGTGTAAATTGTTGTTTTGGCAGGTGCAAAATGTACAATGGTTGGTTATGCTGTAGTATTATTAGCCTGTCCTTGTCAATTGCTTCAATTTGGGTAATGCTGTATGGCAAACCGGGTTTATTCAGAAGAATGGTTTGTTGTATGCTGCCATCCTTTTCAGAAAAGCACCATATCTTTCCTTCAACTACCCGCATAGGGGTTGCCCATTTTTTGGTAAGTTGACAATAGAGACCAACGCCCCGTACCCGGTGTGAAATATGCAATTCCTTTATCTGTAATGGCAATCAGCCGATCCTCACCGGCCCTGCACATGGTATAAATACTGAATGAGTCCGTTGCTACTTTTTCTGGCTTTACCAGGGGTTTGATGGTCATTTTGTACAAATTCCTTGATCGGTCACGAATGTAAATTTGATCTCCGACAACTTCAGCGTATGACTTAAGGATAGGCTCATTTTGGTATGTAACAGGGATAAAACGGTTGCTTTGTTTATTGTACAAATAGAATCCCTGATTAGCCGAAATGATCCATTCATTTTCATTTATTTCTTGCAGGTTGATAAACGATAATCCTTTTTCAACAGGCAATTCAGCTTTCTGAGCAATTTGCTTTTGCAGCGTATCATATATGTATAAAGTATTAGCGGCTGTAAAAAATACCAAAGGATGGAATTTACTTACAGTTATTTCTTTGGGTTCTTCAATGGAATTGATTGGGGTTTCCGGTAATTGATCCAAAAAAGAAAAGGCAGGTTGAAATGTTTTTAAGGGTGCATCGAACCAAAAAATGGATTGCCCGCTTGTAAACCACACCCTGCCATATATGTCTTGTGCCATTGAGCCGGGTCCGCCTTTCAGTTTTGCACCTTTCTGCCTTTCATTGCCATGCCAGGTAAATCGTGTGCCGGTTTCGGGTTGAAATAAGTATGTGCTGTCTGTGCCGCCAAGTACGGCATACTTTACGCCATTAATACCTATTGTGCCTAGTGGGCGAACTACAGGTGTTCCTATTTTTTCTTTGCTTATACGGCCTGTTGGCAGGTGTATGCGGTAAAGTTCGGCAGTAATTGTCCATACATAAAGCCATGTACGTTGTAAGATTGTTGCCGTTTGCATTTCAACCGGATTCTTAAATTTTGCTATTGTTCGTACACTGCCGTTACTTTCTACAAGCAACCATTCATTGGCGCTACCCAATAATGCATGGTCACCTTCCAATTCCAGTACGCGGAATGGAGGCATCGAATTTGCAGGGAATTTATAAAAAGGTCTGGTAATAGTATTTGCCGGGTTGTATAAATAAACAGTAGAATCCTGTGCTGCAATCAGAAGTTTTTTTTGCCAGGGCGCTACTTTCCAGCGAAGTGCTCTGAGTGTATCACTTTTTACTAAAGCATTATGTCTTTCGAATGACTGGAATTTTTTATTGTATAAATAAAACCTTTCGCCGCTTACAGCCCATAGATGAATACCATTGCTGCCAGTCATGAAATCAATGCCTTCCGATATTCCTCCTGATCCCTGCCCCGCCACAGGTTCAATGCTATTGCCTTTTTTTTCAAATATATAACGGCCATTATGAAAAAATACCCTGCCATTATTGAACAGGCAGATATCTGTCGGACGTCCGGTATTTAAAAGGTAGTTGGGGATTTTCATTTCTTCCAGATAAAACGCTTCAAGGGGTACAGGTTGGGCCTTTATTTGAATTGAAAGTATAATGAAAAATATGAAAAGAGGAATGGTCAGGCTTGGTTTACGCATCCGGATTCCTCGTATGCTCATTGGTGGTCTGTAATGGTTTCCGTTCATTTTAATTTCATATTGTGATAATCTATGGACCACATATAAAAGCAACTGCTTCTTGTTCAAAGAACAGGAAAAAAATGGAAATACCAACCATTAGTTTATCAGGCAAGGTTTGGCCATCCGCAATCGAAAAAGTTGCCAATCTATTTAAATGGACAGAACAGCTTGATTGGCTTTTTTGGTATCTGGTGCTTGCAGTAATTATTCTGTTGAGCTTGTGGATTCAGTGATTATGCTGTTCAATGGAATCTAAAGGAACGGATTTTATTTATAAACAAATAACACTTTTCAAATGTGCAGATTTTTTTCTTGGTTGTTTTTAGGGTCAATTACCGTTTATAATTTTTCTCTTGCGCAAACTACTTCCGCTGAACGTGTTGCAGAAAATGCAAAGTGGAAAGCGGAAAATAAAGTCAATCAAAAGGTTGATAAAGCAATAGATGATGTTCTCGATGGAAATATTTTCAAAAAGAAACCAAAGAATGGCGAGACTGCGGCGGATAGCATCCCTGCGGCATCAGGC
>JALOMX010000320.1 GCA_025455245.1 Chitinophagaceae bacterium | reverse complement strand
TTACGATTGGTATTGGTAAAGCCTAATTCAAATTCATATCCTTTGTTTTCAGCCTGCCCGATATTGTAGGGCGCCACAATGTTAGGATTACCAAAGGTTATGGGTATATTCAACTGCCAAAGGATGTCGTTCCTGTTTTCCTCGAAATAATCGGCAGCGAAGGTTATTTTGCTATCCCAGAATTTTAAATCGATACCAAGGTTTAACTTGGTTGCCTTTTCCCAGGTAACGTTCGGATTACCGAGGGTAGCTTCGCGATACCCGGGCATACTCGTATGGTTTATGCCGAGAAAATAGTTTCCTCCGCTCTGGAAGGATGAAGGCAGGAACAAAAACCGGTTACCGCCGATTTTATCGTTACCCACCGTTCCATAGGACCCGCGCAACTTCATAAAAGTAATTGCTTCGGTTTGTGGGAAAAACTTCTCCTGTGAAATGACATAACCGAGGGAAAAAGAAGGAAAAACGCCAAATTGCTCGCCGACTGCAAAGTTTTCCGAACCATTGTAACCCACATTAAATTCGGCCATATACTTGTTATCGTAATTGTAGGTGGCGCGCCCCACCAATCCCATATAGTTAAAGGGCAATTGATTGGTTCCGTCGTACCTGCGTTCAATGGTTCCGAGTATCATTCCGCCCACATTGTGCAAACCAAACTTATTGGAGTATTCTATGGCAGCTTCCCCATATACCTTACGGTTTTTTATAAATGATTCTCCATCAAAAGATATAGGGCCTTCAAACTGGTTTACAACGGCAATGGGCTGAATCGAATCCTGGAAGGAGGTGGCCGCCGGGTTTCTCCTCAGGTCCCACAAAGGAATTTGCTTTCTTCTCAAAACCGATTGAAGGTAATAACTGTCATAGGCAAGCATTACCCTTGCGGAAAGGCCCTTGGTAAGTTTATCCAACTTGTAGCGGGTGGCAAAGTTCAAGTTGAGCGCACTGCTGAAGTTTTCATTAAAGCCATTAAACAGCAGTTGGTACAGAGGGGTGTTGGATATTTGCAATGCGGTAAGCCCATCCACATTACGCACAATTTTATCCTCGAACAGTACAGGGCTCATCATCGGGTTGGCAGAATAGATGGTACCAAAAATGTCGCTTGTATTGCTGCGCGAATAATTGGAATTGGATATTTCACTGCCGGCCTTGATGGCTACCGACCAATCTTTGGAGAGGTTGAAGTCGAAATTGGCCCTCAGGTTATAACGTTTGAAATTGGGATTAGCGCTAAATTCATCGAAAAAGTTGCCAAGTTTATAAGCACCGTCCTGGTTCAGGAACCCGAGTGATACAAAGTACCGGGCATCATTTGTTCCTCCGCTCATATTGAGGTTATACTGCTGTTGTGGGGAGTAATCCCTGATCAGGTAATCCAGCCAGTCTACATCCGGATGAAAATACGGATCATCCTGCTTTTGAAAACGCTCTATATCATAATCGCTGAAAAGAGGTGGCGACCCATCGTTTTGAGAAGCTGTGTTGCGCAAACGGGCATATTCTACCGCACCGAGTGTTTCAGGCAAACGGATTGGTTCCTGCCAGGCAAAGTTGGTACTGAAGCTGAATTGAGGTTTGCCGGTCGCGCCTGTTTTGGTGGTAATGATGATTACACCATTGGCGCCTCTAACCCCAAAAACAGCCGTTGCACTTGCATCTTTTAAAATATTGAATGACTCGATGGTGTAGGGGTCAATACCATTCAGGCTACGTTCCACACCATCAACCAGTACGAGGGGGCGTGCACTGTTTCCTCCGGCAAAAGTTCCTACACCCCGGATAAAAATATCCGCAATGTCTCTTCCGGGTTCACCGCCACGCTGAACCGTAATTATACCGGTTGCCCTGCCGGCAAGTGCGTTGGCAACAGAAGATACGGGTGACCGCAGTATTTCATCCGTTTTTACATTTGAAATAGCTGCGGTTACACTTACTCTTTTCTGAGAGCCGTATCCAACCACTACCACATCTGTTAATGAATTGACCTCAGGTTGCATCATTATTTGCATCAATCCGGCATCAGGAACCATTAATTCCTGCTTGGAAAAGCCTGCAAAAGTGAATACAAGTATATTTTTCCCTTCCGGAAGCGCGATGACAAATCTCCCGTCTTCATCGGTGTTTGTACCCTTGTCAGAATCCTTTACTGCAACATTCACCGATGCAAGGGGCTTTCCAACATTATCGGTTACCACCCCGGATACCGTTTTTTCCTGGGCAAAGATTTGGGTAACAAAAACCAGACAGAATGTCAAAACTGAAAACAGAGACCTTGAAAAGACCTTCACTTTAGTATGCTGAGCCAAGGATGGCATCAACATATTCATAGGCATAGCTCGCATATAGCAGTTGTTTTACGGGTATAAAAGTACCTGCAAAAGCAAGCATACCCCCTCTTGATAGGTATCAAATCACTATACCCTGTTATCAAATTGAAAAATAGATAACCCAATACTGTGATAAAAGACCCTGATTCTAAAATGTATTCTTTGAATAAAGGGGGCAAATTAAACCTAAAGACATTATAAGTAATTAATAATCAAATTTTTATAAAGAAAACAGAACACTTGTTTATTTAATCTTATCAAGTGATTAAACAAACAAATGGAAGAAATCATGACGGATTATCTCTGAATGAATTCTTGGGCAACCTTACATAAAAAAATAAAGGTTTTCGTACCGGAAAAATCCGGTCAGAATGTCATAAGGGCCTGATACGAACCAGGAGGCGAATGCCGCTTGCAGCAGCCTGATGGATGGCAAGTCGGGTTACACCGGGATTGGGCGAATTGCGCGTAAGGGGGAAAGCCTGTCCGGGCAAGTAGGTAGCCGGTAGGGTAGTAAACAAAGCTCCGGAAGGGTAAACTATTTCTGCAAGCATCGATTTTCCGTTTTGCTGCAGTAAGGCCTGCCTGCCGCCCTCCTGAAGGGTAACATTTGCCGGGGTAAACATGCTCCACCAAACCGGCATTTTTTCTCTGCAAACAAAGGTGTCTGCAATAAGGATCTCATTTTTTACAGTGTCCAGTTCCAGGGTACGTTCGTAAAAAGACAGGTCGCGGTGATAACAGGGTTGCAGGTTCAGTACAAAGCTGTTCCGGCCATTCTTTTCCGGAAAACCAATCCATTTGGCTTCTCCCATCGGATCCTGATCGGGGCGGGTATCAGGCCTTACCACCACGGTATTTTTACTTTCGGCACGAAGGCGAAAAAAATGCCATCTGCCTGCCGTGTCCTGCGGTGAAGGGGCATCCATATAAGCCGGGTAGGTTTCTTTTGTAAAATACCCCGGGTAGGTATAATTATCCCTTCCAAGGTTGCCCATGGCCCATGTTTCGCCAAGTGCCTGAATATCAAAAGAACCTGCGTCGAGGTGTCCATGGCTTGCATTGTTATGACCGCCATG
>JALOMX010000319.1 GCA_025455245.1 Chitinophagaceae bacterium | reverse complement strand
AGCGGCATACCAGGCAAGACCGGCAAATAAATCCGGGCCGGGAGATTCGGCAATGACCGTGCACATCAATGCAAATACCCCAAACGGAGCGGAAAGCATTATGATCTCAATCATTTTGAGGACTGCATCATTCAGGCTATCAAAAAAATTAACCAATGGTTCATTTTTTTCTGCAGGAATGCTTACCAGGGCAATACCCAGAAATATGGCAAAGAAGATTACCTGCAACATATTGGCATTGGAACCTGCTGCCGAAACAATATTTTCCGGAACTAAATTTTCAATAAACCTCAGAGGGCCAGCTTCATTTTGTGTTTCCGCAAGATCAGCCGCTTTACCGGCCGAAGCGCCATAAGTTTCAAGCAAAGATTGCCGGGTTTCAGGCTTGATATGGTTTCCGGGCTTTATCAGGGTTACCGCCAACAATCCGATGGAAACAGAAAACAAGGTGGTTCCAACGAAAATCAAAATTGTCTTTAATCCGATGGCGGCCAGCTTTGAAACATCTTTTAAATCACAAATTCCTTTAATGATGGAGCCAAATATCAGGGGGATAGCCATTAACTTAAGCAGGGAAATAAAAACATTACCCCAGGGTTTTATCCAATCCTGAACCAATTTTACTCCATCATCAAACTGGATAAAAATGATTCCGGTTAGGACACCGGCGACCATGCCGGCCAGGATTCGGATAAATAATGGCCATTTTTTCAGATTAATTTTCCTTTTGTGTCGTTATCAGATTTCATCAGTAGGTTGTCCCAGTTCGCCTTCCCATTTACTGACCGCAACGGTTGAAAATGCATTTCCCAGCACATTGGTCATGCTTCGAAACATATCGCAAAAATGATCGATGGGCAGGATCAATGCAATGCCTTCAACCGGAATATCAAACATTCCGCAGGTTGCTGCTACCACCACAAGGCTTGCCCTTGGAACCCCGGCTACCCCCTTACTGCTTACCATTAACACCAGCAACATGGTAAGTTGTGTTCCCAGATCCAGGTCAATTCCATACGCCTGGGCAATAAAAATACTTGCAAAAGTCATGTACATCATGCTTCCGTCGAGGTTGAAGGAATAACCTAAGGGGAGTGTAAAAGAAACGATCTTGTCTTTACAGCCGAACCTTTCCAGTTCTTCGGTAAGTTTTGGAAATACGGCTTCGCTGCTCGTGGTACTGAACGCTATTACCATTGGGCCGTACAACCTCTTAAGAAGGTCAGGGGTGCGGTTGCCGATAAAAATAAACGCGGCTAAAATAAGGATCACCCATAGAAGGATTATCCCAACAAGAAATGCACCAAAGTATTTGCCATAGACAATCAGGATATCGAGACCCTTGTATGAAATAACCGCTGTTATGGCTCCAAATACGCCAAGCGGTGCAAATGCCATTACATAATTCACCATTTTCAATACCACATGGGCTACCAGATCAAATGTTTTAATGAGGGGTTTTGCTTTTTCTCCCATGCCAGCCAGGGCAATCCCGAAAAAGATGGAAAAAACAACCAACTGCAGGATTTCATTGGTGGCCATAGCTTCTATCACGCTTTTGGGAACAATGTGTTCTACAAAGTTTTGTAAGGAAAAGCCTTTCGTATTTCCAACAACATCCTGAACAGAGCCTGCATTGATTTCACCGAGGTCCATTCCTTGTCCGGGTTTGAAATAATTCACCACAACCATTCCCAGCAGGAGCGAAATAAGGGATGCTGTAATAAACCATGCCAAAGCCTTTCCCCCTACGCGCCCAACTGCTTTCAGATCGCCCAGCTTGGCAATGCCCACCACAAGTGTGGTAAATACAAGCGGTGCAATGATCATTTGCACCATGCGGATAAAAATGGTAGCAAGCAGTTTTATGTTTTTACTTACAGAATCAATGGTATCGGGGCTTGCGGTTTTGTTGATGAGAATTCCGGCAATGATTCCCGCAATCATGGCTGCCAGTATATACACGGTCAGATTGTTCTTTTTCATTTAATGGCAAAATTATGTGCCGCAAAATAAGGGATAAGGTTTTACTGGCTGCGGGAATTATGACCAATATTATTGTTTGAGGGTCTCAATATGCTTAACTTTAGGTATCATTTTTCACCTAAAACAAGCCATATGGATTACGTAAAAAAAATGGTGAAATGGGGCGATACGCACCATCCCAAGTGGGTTGATCTCATCCGGATTCTACTCGGAGGTTTTTTGATGTATAAAGCCATTTCCTTTCTCGTGTACATGGGTCGCATGACCGATCTGATGGATGGCACGATGGACTTTGGGCTGTTTGCACTTACTATTGTTGGCCACTATGTTGTTTTTGCCCACCTGTTGGGTGGGTTAGCACTTATTTTGGGTATGTTTGTAAGGGCGGCAGCTATTGTTCAGATACCCATTCTGCTCGCCGCCGTATTTGTGGTTAATGCCAATACGACCATGGCTCAGCCTTATATTGAGGTTGTAAGTTCAGTGATTGTATTGATGCTCTTGGTGTATTTTATGATTGTTGGCAATGGTCCGCTGTCATTTAAATTACCTCCTGAAGAAAAAAGGCACAGCCTGACCTGAATGAAGTGGTTAATTTGATGAAACTTGTTGGTATTTGATTGGTACATTTGCGGCTTCATAAGTTCAATTTTTACCAATTAGATATCGAATGGAAATAAATGCGTCCACCCTTCAGCAACTCCGCATAACGCCTGAGGAATACGAACTGATCAAACAAAAAATGGGCCGCACGCCCAATTTCAACGAGCTATGTGCCTTTAGCGGCATGTGGAGCGAACATTGCAGTTATAAAAACAGCATCAAATGGCTGAAGACCCTTCCGCGTGAAGGTGGTCGTATGTTGGTTGCGGCCGGGGAAGAAAATGCCGGCCTCATGGACATTGGTGACGGGTATGGAGTGGTTTTTAAAATAGAAAGCCATAACCATCCAAGTGCCATTGAACCTTTTCAGGGCGCTGCAACAGGCGTTGGCGGCATCCACCGTGATATTTTTACCATGGGGGCCCGGCCTATTGCCGCGCTCAACAGCCTCCGTTTTGGCAAATTGGAAGAAGCAAAAACACAACACCTTTTGAATGGTGTGGTCCATGGCATTGGCCACTACGGCAATTGCTTTGGTGTGCCTACTGTTGGTGGCGAAATTTATTTTGAAGAAAAATACCATACCAATCCCCTGGTAAATGCCATGAGTGTGGGGATTGTAAAGGCGGGTGAAACGGTGAGCGCTACAGCTGCGGGTGTTGGTAACCCTGTATTTTTTGTTGCCGATATTACCGAAGACAGCGCCGAAGACCTCCCGGCGGTACAAGTGGGTGACCCCTTCCAGGAAAAAAAGCTATTGGAAGCCTGCCTTGAAGTGATTCAGACCGGCGCAGTAGTAGGCATGCAGGACATGGGTGCTGCAGGCATTATTTGTTCCACGGCCGAAATGAGTGCCAAAGGCGGTGTAGGTATGCGCATTGACATTGATAAGGTACCCACCCGACAGCAAAATATGAAGACATGGGAACTGCTGCTGAGCGAAAGCCAGGAGCGCATGCTGATGGTGGTAGAAAAGGGTAGGGAAGCAGAAGTGCTTCGCGTATTTGAAAAATGGGATCTGCCTTGCAGCAATATTGGCGAGGTAACGGACGATGGGTTGCTGCGGTTTTACATGCAT
>JALOMX010000318.1 GCA_025455245.1 Chitinophagaceae bacterium | reverse complement strand
GAAGGGTGAACATGGAGCCATGCTTTTTTACGACGGACATGTTTTTTATGCACCTGCGCTTCCGCTTGAAGACGTATTTGACCCCACCGGTGCAGGCGATACTTTCGCCGGTGGTTTCATAGGATATTTGGCCAATTCAGGCGATATCAGTTTCGAAAATATGAAATCGGCCATCATTGTTGGTTCGGCTATGGCTTCCTTCTGTGTAGAAAAATTTGGCCCTCAGCGTATGCAGGAGCTTACCCGCGAAGAGCTTGAAGACCGCATACAGCAGTTTGTTGATTTGGTGCAGTTTGAGATTGAACTGGCCTGAAGATAGATTACAATTTTTCATCAGAAGCAGGCTCATACCGGGTTACACAAGCCATTCCCAAAAGTTATTTCGATGAATGGTTTGGGTTTCTACGGGTTGATAAGCTTCTATAAATGAAGGTGGGAATTTTTTTGCCGCATCGGGGTTCCATTTGAATTCATAGGCAAAAAACTTCCCATTTTCTTCTTCTACATAATCTACTTCTGCTTTAGCCTTATTACGCCAAAAAAAGGAAGCTCCGTAAAAAGGCTTGTAAGTGAGCAATTTCATCCGTTCGCTCATCAGGAAATTCTCCCATAAAGCGCCAATATCGTTTCGTGCTTCTATAGGGGCATAGTTGTTAATTAAGGTATTACGGATGCCATTGTCATAAAAGTAAATTTTCCGGCTCGTGCTGATTTCATTCCGCAGGTTTCGTGCAAGCGGCGGAAGCCTGAAGATAACGAATGATTTTTCGAGCAGGTCAATGTAGTGGCCAATCGTGTTTTTATCGGCGCCCAACTTGCCGGATAATTCATTGAGTGAAACTTCGTGGCCAACCTGCCATGCAAGCGCCTGCAATATTTTTACCACAAGTTCAGGTTTTCTTATGCCGCTTAATTCAAGAATATCCTTGTACAGGTAGCTGCCTGCAACGTTTGAAAGTATTTCTTTCGCATCGTCGGGATGGGTAATTACATCGGGGTAGCAGCCGGTTATCAGTAATTGTGGCATTCGGGGAATCATGGTGGCCAATCCATATTCATCGCATAGTTCTTTCCAGCAAAATGGCAAAAGGTTATATTCCCATTTTCGTCCGGTTAATGGTTCATTAATGGTATCTGCAATATCCAGTGCCGATGATCCGGATAAAAATAGTTGTACCCCTTTGCCTGCATCCACCATCATTTTTGCCGTAATCCCAATATTGGTAAACCTTTGGGCTTCGTCAATCACAATGATTTTTTTTCCGGCAACCAGTTGTTCGAGCAGCTGCCCACCAGGATTGCTCCATAATGCCTGTAGGGCAGGGTCGTCTCCATTTACATACAGGTAATCCGGATCTGCTTCCCGGGCAATTTGCTTAATGAGGGTGGTTTTTCCAACCTGCCGGGGCCCGGTTACCACAATGGCTTTTTTATAGTCCATTCGCTTGTTGAGGGTATCAAAAAGCAACCTTTTTACCATGCGATAATCCTTTATTCACCAAAAGTATGTCTTTTTAGTGATTATATTCACCAAAAGGACGTCTTTTTGGTGAATATAATCACCAAATGTTCATTTTTTAAGGATAAATGTTGCCGAAGGGTCAAAATTTCCTTGCTACTGTAACAGCCTTTTTATATGTCTGTTTTTTCCCCTCAAGGTTAAATGCCTCAAAAAATACCACATAGCTTCCAACAGGCACCCGCTGCTGTTTGTCATTCAGGCCATCCCAGCGGAAAGAACCTGAGGCGCCAATAGTGGTATTGCGCTGCAAAATGCGCACCGGCCTGCCAAGTGCATCGAGAATGGTGACATTGGCCACATAACCCGGTTCGGTAAAGCGGAATTCAATGAGGGTAAAGTCCTCAAAGCCATCGTTATCGGGGCTGAACATGGCAGGGTTAACGGTAATGCTGCCTTCGGGGGCGCCAATATCTTTTTTATACTGACTGTTTTGGTAGGTAGGCGTACCAAAACCGGCACTTTCTGCGGCGCTTGTCCAGTTATCCGAGGTATTGGTGGGCTTATCGGGGTCAATTCTTTCCAGTGCTACCCCTTCGCGGTTGCTGATGAGGGCAAAATGCCAACGTTGGTCGTAAGACAGTTCATCCACAATCCTGCCGGTATTATTGAGAATGACTGCCGTTCCTCTGTCGTCAGGGAAAGAAGGCATGGACGGAGACTGCACTAAAAATTCGGGATTTCTCACCGTAAACTGCTGACGGATGAGGTCAGCATTTTCGGTGAGGACATAAAATTCGCCGGGGAAGATTAACCTGTTTGCGGGGCTAAGGGGCAGGATGGTCCCAAGGTTGCCGGTGGTACTGCGGTTTGTAAAAAACAGGCTGCCTGCATCTAATATTTTATTGCTGCGGTTGTACAGTTCAAGATAATCCACGCTTTGTGGAATGGGATTGAAAAGAATTTCATTCACTATCAGGTCGAGGCTGTCGGCGGGTGTGGCCAGCCCAACGCGCGCCGTATTGACGTTGCCAATGGCATTGCCCGAACAATCGGTAACGCCCGTAACCGTAACCATATAAACTGTGCCTGCCTGCAAGGCAGCCGGCGTAGAAAACTGCACCTGTGTAAAGGCGGGTGCCAGGGCAGTAATGTTGGAGCCATTACCAATACCGTTTGAAACAGCAAAGCTTGCAGTGGCTGCCCTGCTGCTGTCTAATGGCTCGTTAAAAGTGAGTACAATCGTTTGACTATTGGGGGCAAACGCGCTTACCAATTGCGGGGCAGCCTGGTCGCGGTTGTTGGCGGCAATGCTGTTTAATCTGCCGGGTGTGCCACCCAAAGGATTGGTACTTGCCCGCCAGTTGCTGCTGCCGGCGCATGGGTTGCGGGCATCAATCATTTCAAGCGTCCAGCCGCCTTCGGCTTTTACGGCATTTTGGTACCAGCTCAGGTCATAAGAAATACTGTGCATTACCCTGCCTGAAGCATCGGTAAGCCAGATGGTTTCGCCGGTATTGGGCAGGGTGGGAAAGCTTGTAACCGGCAGGGTGGGACCGTATGGAGCAAGCAGCGGCACCGCCGAACCGGTACAAACCAAAACCATGCTATCTGGCCTGAGCAGGTACGAAGGAAGCGGTCCGCTTTGCCCTGATGACCGGTTCAGCCGATAGCCTTGTATGTTGATGGTGAATGCACTTGTGTTTCTCAATTCTATCCAGTTGGCATTGGGCAGGCCCACCTGTGGTGAAGGGTCCACCATGATTTCGTGCAGCACAATATCGTACCGCTGCGGGGTGTAAAAAGCAAAATTGGCTGTAGCATTGTTAAGGGTGTTACCGGCAAGGTCGCGAACGCCATTTACCGTAAGGGTAAGGTTTGCACCATTGGGAAAAGGATTGGCAAAGGAAAGCCTGATGAGCAAAGGATTAGCCACATCGGCAACAGCTGAAACCGGGTTG
>JALOMX010000034.1 GCA_025455245.1 Chitinophagaceae bacterium | reverse complement strand
AAAGTAAAGGGCGTAATTAGTGTTGACATAAGCGATTGGACAACCCCCGGAAAATTTACAACAAACAAGTGTGCCAATCAATGTACAAGGGAAGAAGTGCACCTCGAAGTTTGGGCACAAATGAAAGCATCTCTCAATCATCCGGTTGAATTATTGAGGGATGATATGGTCATTGATTATTACCTGGACAGGGATATCAGGGAAAAATCAACGGATCAATTAACTGCTGAAGAACTTGAGAATATTGAACCGCTTTTGGTGAACAAGGTCAACACATGGTGCCTGCGTCCGGAAGCAGATTCTTACATAAGCAATTTGTTTTTTGCATCGGACTATGTCCGTACCAATACTGATCTTGCTACAATGGAAGGGGCCAATGAAGCAGCAAGACGCGCTGTTAATTGTGTGCTTGATAAAGCATCAAGCACTGAGGAAAAATGTAAAGTGTGGAACCTGAAAGAACCATGGTGTTTTTTGCCTGCCAGGTGGTATGATGCCTTTCGTTATAAGTCCGGTCTGCCATGGTCGCCAAAAATGCCCTTTTGGCTTAAAGGTTTAACAGGTATTTTATCAATAGTTTATTTATTGCTTGCCATTTTATCCGGCTTCCTTAAAAATAAGATCATTAATCCGCTTCTTGATGCCATACCTTATTTCCCCTACAAAAAAGAAGTGGTCTTTATTCTGGGAACCATGATTGCAACATTAGGGTTTGCTTTGGTGGATGCCTTTTTTCATTTAGGTTATGGTTCTGCAAGTGCTCTGGCCATCGTTATGTTTTTTGTAATATCCATGCGGGCCTATAGATGGAATGATTCTTTTTTGAAGAAAATGATTGTATTTGCCACAGCAGCAGGAATTACTGAACTGGTTGCTGATAATTGGCTGGTTAACGGTATAAATTCTCTGTTTTATCCCGAAGAACAACTCCATATATGGGCATCTCCTTTTTATATGCCACTTGCCTGGGCCGTAATCCTTATACAGGTTGGTTATTTGGGCGGACTTCTTGGGATGCGTAAATCTATGGGAGTAAAAGTGCTTATCAGTTTTATGATTGGTCTGGTTTTTATCCCTGTATTTGAGAGTTGTGCCAAGTATGCAGGTTGGTGGTATTATGTTTCTGAATCAAAGTTTTTGGAAACACCATACTATATTATTTTGGGTGAAGGGCTGATTTGTGCAGCTATACCGCTGGCCTTCCATAAGGTTCTGCGAAAAAGCTTTATCGGTTTATTGCTCATGGGAGCGGCATTGGGTTTATGGATTTATGCTTCTTATTTCATTGGATATAGCATATTTGGAAAATGAAGCAATTGATACAATATTTTATTCCAAAAAGCCTGTCCGGTGATGAAGAAGTGCAACGTAAGGCAAGGCTTACGGTTGGTACTTTGCTGATCATTGCTGTTTTTAATCTTAATTATTCTGTTTTTTCATACTTCATCGGTTATCAGGGCGGATTGCTTTCACAGATACCGCTTTTTTTGATCAGCATGTTGACTTTGTTCTTATACAGAGCAGGTCTGCATCATTTTTATTTATTATTTGTCTACTTTGTTTTATGCAGTGTTAGTATTGCTGTTACGGTCTATTATACCGGAGGATTTTCTTCCGAGCTTTTTGCCTGGCTTGCCACCACTCCGATTGTTGCATTACTGGTTTGGAGTAAAAAGGGAAGCCTGTTGTCCTTATTTGTAGTGGTATTGATCGAGGTCCTTTTTTTTATCGTTGCCTTTGATGGTTATAGTTTTCCAAACCAGATAAAACCCTCCCTCGCGCCGGCTTTTTACCTTGCCTGTAACCTTGGCCTTGTATTCATTTTATACGGTATTGGCTACGTGTTTGAACAGGCAAAGGATTCAGCCCTGCAAAATCTGCATGCTAAAAATGTAGAGTTGGCCAATGAAAAGAAAAAGTCTGATGATTTATTGCTGAATATCTTACCTCAGAGTGTTGCTGATGAATTGAAATCTACGGGCGAGTCAAAAGCAGGGGTGTTTGAGAATGTTTCCGTCCTGTTTCTAGACATTGCGGAGTTTACGGTTATCAGTGAAAATATGCATCCTCAGGAACTGGTCAATGAGTTGAATCATTGTTTTACCTTGTTTGACAATATTGTAACAAGGAATAAAATGGAAAAAATAAAAACAGTGGGTGACGCCTATATTGCTGTGTCAGGTTTGCCCGATGAACACCCAAACCATGCCGCTATTGCAGTAACAACTGCACTTGAAATGATGAAGGCAATGCAGGATTATGCTTATGAAAGACAAATGAAAGGCAAGGAGTTCTTTCTGTTCAGGGCAGGTATTCATTCAGGGCCGCTTGTTGCAGGTATCGTTGGGATTAAGAAGTTTGCCTACGACATATGGGGCGATACCGTTAACATGGCAGCAAGGCTTGAACAAAACAGTATGCCGGGAAAGGTCAATATTTCAAGCCAGACCTACGACCTGATCAAGGATCATTTTCTGGTAGAACATCGTGGAAAGCTACATGCCAAGAATAAAGGTTATATGGATATGTATTTTGTAAATCAGGCAATTTAGAACAATACGTTTATCTTTACTGTCCGTTTGAAAAAGGGTATCGCATATTTATTGATGGCACTTTACCTGTGTGCAAGTACGGAGGCTTATCAGTTGCTGAAATTGCCGGCCCTTATTTCGCATTATGTGCAACATTGTAATGAAGAATCAGGCACCACTTTATTAAGTTTTTTTAAGGAGCATTATAACGGGGAAATGGTGTTGGATGATGATTGGCAACAGGACATGGAACTTCCATTTAAAACCTGCTCTTGCTCTCCTGTAACCATTTGCCCGACCATTGCCCCCGATCTTGTTAAACTGATTATTCCCGAACCCATTGAAATCGATATCAATTTTACTCCCTTTATCAGCACCATTCCAAGCAACCTTCGGGTCATAAAAATTTTTCAGCCTCCGCGGCCGGTTTTTCCTGTCTGAATATTTCAAATTATTTTTTAGGTATCTGCCATTTAAGCGGATTGCTTATCATGTATTTTATTAGCTGATAACCGGCTGTCTTATGCTTAATTCTATTATCGCCTTTTCCATACGCAACAAAGTGGTTGTAGCGCTGGGAGTTCTTTTATTTATTCTGATCGGGATTTATCAGTTGCGACGGTTACCCATTGACGCACTGCCCGATATTACCAGTAATCAGGTTCAGGTTATTACCATTTCACCTGCATTGGCTGCGCCGGAAGTGGAGCGGCTGATTACATTTAACGTTGAGCAATACTGTGCCAATATCCCAGGAATAACCGAAATGCGCTCCATCTCACGGTTCGGTCTTTCTGTTGTTACCATTGTTTTTAATGATAAAACGGATATATACTGGGCCCGGCAGCAGGTAAGCGAAAGGATGCCCTCCATACGTGAGCAAATACCTGAAGGTGCAGGTTTGCCCGAGTTGGCACCGCTTACAACCGGACTTGGAGAGGTGTATCAATATTTTCTTCAACTCCAACCGGGCTATGAGGGGCGGTATTCGCTTGCCGAATTGCGTTCCATGCAGGATTGGATCGTTCGAAGACAACTGCTTGGTACACCCGGCGTTGCCGATGTGAGCAGCTTTGGCGGCCATTTGCTTCAATACGAAGTTTCTATTGATCCGCAGCGGTTAAACAGCATGAATGTTACCCTTGCCGAGGTATTCAATGCACTTGAGGCAAATAACCAGAACTCCGGAGGCGCTTATATAGAAAAGGGACCAACCTCGCAGTTTATCAGAACAGAGGGCCTTGCAGGCGGCATAGCGGACATTGAAAAAATGGTGGTAAAGCGTACCGGTCAGGGTTTGCCTGTATTGGTTCGTGATGTTGCGGTTGTTCGTGAGGGGAAAGCAATTCGTTATGGGGCGCTTGTACACGAAGATAAAGGGGAAGTGGCGGGGGCGGTAGTTCTTATGCTGAAAGGTGCCAATGCCAATCAGGTTGTAAAAGGGGTGAAAGAAAAAATTGCCATCATACAAAAGTCCCTGCCAGAGGGTGTGAAAATTGAAACTTTTTATGACAGGACAAAAGTGGTGAACCGCGCACTTGAAACTGTAAAACTTAATCTTGCGGAAGGGGCACTTATTGTTGTTTTTATCCTTGTTATCTTTCTTGGTAATCTGCGGGCAGGGCTGATTGTAGCTTCTGTAATACCGCTTTCCATGTTGTTTGCCATTTGCATGATGAATATTTTTGGTGTTTCGGGCAACCTGATGAGCCTTGGAGCGCTTGATTTCGGATTGATTGTAGATGGTGCCGTAATCATTGTTGAGGCTGTGCTTCACCGGTTGCACATATCCGCAATACCGGGAAAAGTGGAACTCTCACAGGGGCAAATGGACAATGAGGTGGAAGCTGCAAGCAGCAAAATGATGAATGCTGCCGTGTTTGGGCAGATCATTATTCTGATCGTGTACCTGCCCATTTTAACCCTGTCAGGAATAGAGGGAAAAATGTTTTCACCGATGGCGCAAACCGTTGCTTTTGCCCTTTTAGGAGCATTCCTGCTTTCACTTACCTACATACCGATGATTACGTCGCTTTCCATTCAAAAAAAATGGTCAAACAAGCGTAACCTCAGCGACAGAATGGTAGATAAGTTGCGGGGAATTTACAGGCCCTTGCTTTCAAAAGCCCTTGCAAGACCTTTGCCGGTCATTGTATTTGCCATCCTGCTTTTCATTGGTTCCCTGTTTATTCTCAGAAACCTTGGTGGAGAGTTTATACCGGAGCTGGAAGAAGGTGATTTTGCCGTTGATACCCGTTTGATGGCAGGAACTTCGCTTACCCATACGGTGGAGATGGCACAAAAAGTTGCCGGTACTTTAAAAAAGGAATTCCCGGAAGTGGAGCGGATTGTTACAAGGGTAGGGGCGAGCGAAATTCCTACAGACCCAATGCCTATGGAAATGAGTGATGTAATTATTTTACTTAAACCAAAAGAAGATTGGACCTCTGCCAAATCCTATGATGAACTTGCCGATAAGATGAGTGAAAAGATCAATGAGTTTCCCGGAATGACAGCAGGCTTTCAGTTTCCCATTCAAATGAGGTTTAATGAACTCATCAGTGGTGCGCGGCAGGATGTGGTTTGTAAACTTTATGGTGAAGACCTCGATACTTTAGCTGCCTATGCCGCAAAACTCGGCACTATGATGAGTGGGGTAAAAGGCGTGAATGACCTGTATGTGGAAACGGTTACCGGATTGCCGCAGATACAGGTAAAGTACAACCGGGATGCTTTGGCAGTGTATGGAGTGACTATCAGTGATGTTAACCGGGTAATTCAATCGGCTTTTGCGGGGGCATCAGCAGGGCTTGTTTACCAAAATGAAAGGCGTTACGATCTTGTGGTCAGGCTTACAGATGCATACCGCGATGACGTGGGGCACATTCGGCAAATGCTTATTCCCGTGGCAAGTGGTTCACAGGTGCCCCTGTATTTACTGGCGGATGTAGATATACTCGAAGGGCCTAACCAAATACAGCGCGAGGACGCCAAACGCCGGATTATCGTCAGTTTCAATGTTCGGGGGCGCGATGTGGAAAGCGTGGTTAAGGATGTACAGGAAAAAGTTGAGGCCGGCCCCAAAATGCCTACCGGTTATTACCTTCATTTCGGAGGGGCGTTTGAAAACCTTCAGGAGGCAAGGGAAAGGTTGATGATTGCATTGCCTGTTGCACTCATGCTCATTTTGTTTTTGCTGTATACTGCCTTTAAAACTATTGGCCCCGGACTGATTATTTTTTCTGCCATTCCGCTAAGCGCCATCGGAGGTATTGTGGCCTTATGGTTAAGAGGTATGCCATTCAGCATTTCTGCCGGCATTGGGTTTATTGCCCTATTTGGGGTATCTGTCCTAAATGGAATAGTGCTGATAACCGAGATCAGGAGCTTCAAAATCAGGGGAGATGTTAGTCTCCAGAAAGCAATTATTGAGGGATGTATCAGCCGTCTCAGGCCGGTATTAATGACCGCTGCGGTTGCATCTTTTGGATTTTTACCAAAGGCACTCAGTCAGCGGGCCGGGGCTGAAGTTCAAAGGCCTCTCGCTACTGTTGTCATTGCCGGGTTAATCAGTTCTACCATTCTAACCTTATTTGTTTTACCCATATTATATCAGTGGATGGAAAAAAAGAAAATAAAACCATTAAAGAAATTGCTTGGTATGGTTCTGTTGATGATTCCCTTTGGAGGGTTTAGTCAGCAGACTGAAAAAGTTTCTATTGATGAGGCTTTACAATTGGTTAGGCAAATACATCCTCAGGTATTGACCGCCATTCTGCAGGCTGATTATCACAAAACCATGCAGGGTACTGCAAGGACTATTCCCAAAACACTTGCAGAAATGGATGTTGGACAAAATCAGGGGCCGAATTTTGACCTGATGTTTACGGCAACCCAGGCCTTCCAGCCTATGGGGCTTTCCGCCAGGGTCAAAGACTTTTATGATGCACAATATAGTGCGTCTATATCCCGGGTCAATCTTGTGCAAAAGGATATGGACAGAATGGTACGGCTATTATATTCACAATATGCTGCGGCCGATGCGGAGCTTGTTCTTTATAAAAGACTTGACAGCCTCTTTTCCAAAACCATAGAAATCAGTGAAAAGAGACTATCGGCCGGAGAAACAGATAAAATGGAACTTGTCCAGTTTGAATTATTACAAAACAGGCTCAGGCAAAACATTCTTTCCGTCAAAACCATTCAATCAGCTTTGGAACAGCGGTTGGCTATCTTACTTCAGAAAGCATATCCTGTAAAGCCTGAAATACATTGGGAATCAGGTAGTAATGTCAAGATATTAGTAGATACGGTTGGTTTAAGGAGTCATCCTGTCATTGAATCAAGGCTTTTGGAGTTAAAGGCAATGCAAGCCAATACACTCATGGAGAAGGCGCAAAATAATGCCGAGTGGCAGGTTGGGTTCAATAATATGTCTGTAACAGGATGGCATGCAACCGGAATACAGTCGGACGAAAAGTTTTATGATATCGGCAACCGGTTTTGGTCAGGCTTTGTGGGGTTGAATGTGCCGATTTTTACCAAAGGGCAAAAAGCAAGGGTAGAAGCTGCAAGGGTACAGGAAAAGATTGCAGAGGGAATGGTTGAATATGATTGGCAGCAGTTAAAAATCCAATATCAGCAAACCATTGCAGAATGGAAGGGCCTTCAGGATCGTTTGAAGCAGTACAGGGGAGAAATAAAACCCAAAATTGATTTACTGATTGAAACAGCACAGCGCCGTTATGTTGCCGGAGGTATTGATTACCTTGAGTGGAACCTTGCCCTTCAGCAGGCGATTCAATCTGGTCTGGATGAGATTAATATTCTAAGGTTGATTAATGAGAAAGTAGTTGAAATTCAATATCTTAATAATAACTAATGAAGAATATATTTTATATAGCAATGGCAGTTTTTGCATTACAAGCTTGCAAAAATGCAGATGAAAAGGAAACTGTACCCGGGGAAACCGAATCATCCACCGCAGAAGTTGTTCTTTCAGAAAAGGCAAAAGCCAATGCCGGAATTACTGTGGGTTTGGCAAAACTTGAAAATATTCAGATCCCGCTTAAAGTTAACGGAATGGTGGATGTGCCTCCTGAAAGCCTTGTCAGTATCAGTTTTCCGTTTGGGGGTTTTTTAAAAAGTACCGATATGCTGCCCGGGAGAAAGGTCTCAAAAGGGGAGGTTCTTGGTATCATGGAGGATCAATCCTATGTTCAGCTCCAGCAGGATTTTTTGGTTGCCCAATCCAGACTTGGCCTTTTAAAATCGGATTATCAGCGACAATCCGAACTACGGGAAGGCGATGCATCAAGCAGAAAGGCCTTCGAGTCGGCCAAAGCCGAATATGAAATGCAGCAGGTAGTGGTAAAGGGACTTTCCGAAAAATTAAAGATTCTTGGGATTGCCCCTGATGGATTGAATGTTGATAAGATCAGCCGAAGTGTACCGATCCGTTCGCCGATAAACGGGTTTGTTAAGGCCGTTTATGTGAATGTCGGCAAATTCGTAAATCCGTCAGATGTGCTGTTTGAAATTGTGGACCCCGATCATATTCATGGTTCATTGGTAGTATTCGAAAAAGATCAGCACCTTGTGAAAACGGGTCAGCTACTTACTCTTTTTAACCCATCGCGTCCTGAAAAAAAATATAAAGGCGAAGTAATCCTTGTTTCAAGAAATGTAGACAGCAGCAGGGGAATTACCATTCACTGTCATTTTTTGGGTGAGCATTCCGATTTAATTCCGGGTATGTATGTTTCGGCAGAATTATTTACCAATGAGGTTCAATTTCCGCTTGTTCCCGAATCGGCCGTAGTAAGGCATGATGGTAAAAATTTCGTTTTCCTTGTAAATCAGGATGGGAAGTTTAGGATGAGAGAGGTTATGATAGGAGAAAACTGGAATGGGATGGTTCCCCTTACTTCCAATGATGTAGATTGGGCAAGTCAGCAGCTTGTACTTACCGGTGCGTACAGTTTGCTGGGAAAACTGAATAATGCAGGAGAGGAAGAGTAATAAAAACAACCGGCATAAAGGCATAAAAAAACCATCCTGATGGATGGTTTTTTTATGTGCCCCAGACGGGAATCGAACCCGTACTCGCGTTTCGGCGAACAGGATTTTAAGTCCTGCGTGTCTACCAGTTCCACCACCGGGGCGTGGTGCATTTTAGTTTTGGGTTCATTTTGCTACTCCTCAACCAAGTTTCCTTCAAATTCGAATGTTAGCATTTGAAGATTTTGACCGATAAAAAAAATCCCGAAACCGGCTTTCCGAATCGGGATATTTTGAGCGGAAGACGAGATTCGAACCCGCGACCCTCACCTTGGCAAGGTGATGCTCTACCAGCTGAGCTACTTCCGCTTATGTTGCTAAAAAGTATTGACCTTTAGCTTAGAACTACCCCTTTTTTAATTGGGAGTGCAAAAATAGGAGTGGGGATTATACCACCCAAATTTTTTCTTATTTGTAAACAGGGGTGTATTGTGTACTTTCAGGTACTTCTACACGGGGCTTGCTTTCGTACCGGGTGGCTTTGTACAAATTACAACTGCAGCCGCCTACAAAAGCCAGTAAAGCAAAAAGTTGCATGTAAAACATAAAGCGCGAGGTAGTAACCCAGTTCTTACCAAACTCTTTGTCATGTTTAATTGGTTGCAGTTCCTGTCCCATATCTATTTTATTTCGGCTGCAAAAATAAGGGGGTCATTTTATTCTACCCGCATACTTTTTAACTTTTCCACCGTCAATGCCCTAATTTTATCGGCTTATGGTTTCCAGGGTTCTTAATTGGCGTAGCCTGTTTTTTCTGCTGGCACTTGTAATGGTTGCAGGTACACTTATTTATACTCGATATTTAGCTGACAAAATCGAAAAGGAAGAAAGACAAAGGGTAGCCGAGTGGATTGTTGCTACCCAAACCCTCGCAGCTTCTGAAGAGCCTAAGGCCATTGAGCTTTCCAACCTTGTTATCCGAAACAATGAAGACATTCCCCTGATTGCGACAGATTCTGCAGGGAATGTAATCGACTACAGGAATCTTGATTCGGTAAAGGTTTCTTCTCAAAAGAACTACCTTAAAGAAACCCTTGAAAACCTTGCCGGAGAAAACAAACCCCTGGAATGGGAGTTTTCCGAAAATCCAAGGCAGGTGTTTTTCGTATATTTCGGAAAAACCCTTTTGCAAAAGGAAGTTCAATATTACCCTATCGTTCAGTTGTTTCTTGTCGGGTTATTTGTGGCATTGCTTATAGCATTAATCACCACCCAAAACAGGAGTTCCCAAAATCAGGTTTGGGCCGGTATGGCAAAAGAAACGGCCCATCAATTGGGTACGCCCCTAACAAGTTTACAAGGATGGCTTGAGGTTTTAAGGGAACAGCATGGAAATGATTCCCTGGTGGTGGAAATGGAGAAAGATATTCAAAGGTTGAAGCTGGTTTCGGAGCGGTTTGGAAAGATCGGAAGTTCACCTCAACTGGAGATTTGTGATCTTGTAAAAATTGCCGGAGAAATGATAGCCTATATGAAGCGTAGAGCTCCGGAACGGATTCTGTTTTCATGTAAAGCAGATCGGCATGAAGTATTGGTTCAGGCTTCACCTACTTTGATAGAATGGGTGCTGGAAAACCTGATGAAAAATGCATTGGATGCCATGGAAGGGAAGGGTAAAATTGAAATTCAGATTCATGATGAATTGACACAGGTGGTGATGGATATTGAGGACAGTGGAAAGGGAATAACAGCAGCCAATCTGGGCAAGGTTTTTACTCCTCTTTCATTGAGTAAGCGGATTGTTGAACAATACCATAAAGGACAATTATTTGTGAAGCATTCCGAACCCGGAAAAGGAACAACCTTTCGGATGATTTTGCCAAGAGGATAAAAAGCAGAAAAAGTTTTTGGAGCGAAATGCGATTGCATCGATATTTGCACCCCGATTCAGAAAATCTACCATTCTGTTTTGGAAACGCCCAGGTGTTGAAACTGGTAGACAAGCCACTTTGAGGTGGTGGTGCTCGTAAAGGGCGTGCTGGTTCGAATCCAGTCCTGGGCACAAATGCCCTGTCGATGAAAATCGGCAGGGCATTTATCTTTTTTGGCATGCGAGCTTGCTCG
>JALOMX010000033.1 GCA_025455245.1 Chitinophagaceae bacterium | reverse complement strand
TTGTGATGATTAGTTTGCCATTCCAAATTACAGATCCGGTTTACATTGAGAAACCTCTTTCAAAGATTGAATTATTTTTAATGCGTTTTATTAAGGATAAGAAGGATTTGCCCTTCCTTAAACTTCTTATTTCCATTCACATTTTTGTGGTTCCTGTAGCAATTCTGTTGTTTACCCCTCTTTTTCAGGGATGGTTATGGTGGGCAATAGCTATACCTTATTTTTATGTTTCGCAATTTTATTATAAGGGTTCTTTTGGATTAATGCTCCACTGTCTTTGTCATCGTAAAACATGGAAGCCGGCATACTTATGGATTCAAAAATATATTCTATGGTTTTTGTGTCCGCTCTTTGGTCATTTGGGAGAAGGATACTACAGTCACCATATTGGAATGCATCATGTGGTTGGAAACATGCCTGAAGACACAAGCAGTACCATGGCTTATCAACGGGATAGCTTTAAAGATTTTGTGAAGTATTGGTTGAAATTTATGGCCTTCGGTGTTTATGAAACATATCTATACTTTGTTAAAAGAAAAATGCCGAAATTCTATGTTCCACTTACTTTGAGTGAAACTCTTTTCATCCTGTTTGCCATCATCATGTTGTTTGTAAATTTTAAAGCAACAATGATTGTATTTGTAGTGCCATTTTTCTTTGCAAGGTTTGTAATGATGCTGGGCAATTGGACCCAACATGCATTTGTGGATCCTGATCATCCTGACGACGAGCTGGCTAATTCCGTTATCTGTATCAACACTGCATACAACCACAAGTGCTGGAATGATGGGTATCATGCATTTCACCATTTGAGGCAGGCAGCACATTATACCGAGTACCCGCTCATGCTAAGGAAGCATTTACCGGAACTGAAACAAAAAAGAACCTTTATTTTTTCAGGGATCCACTATCTGCACATTTTCACCTGGCTTATGCTGAAGCGGTACGATAAGCTTGCCGAAAACCTCGTTAACATTGATGGTGTATTTAGCAGCAAGGAAGATGCTATAAGGCTTATGAAACAAAGAACCCGGAAATTTGATTTTAACTCAAAGGATACTGCCGTTTTTGAAAATGAAGCTGTTGGGAATGCTGCAGCTTAAAAAATAAATGGCTTTAAAGGCATTTCGTGCGCCTATCTATAGATAAGCTCATCTTCCAATATTTTTTGGATATTTGCAGCTAAAATAAATCAGATGAAGTTAAGAAGTATTTTTTCCATAATTATAGTAATGGCCATGGGGCTAACTGTCTCAGCACAGGAAAAAACCGATACTTTCAAAGTTTATGGTAACTGTGGTATGTGCAAGAGCAGAATCGAAAAAGCCTCAAAACTTGACGGAGTATCTGCTGCATCCTGGAATAAGGAAAGCAAAATGTTTTCAGTAACTTATGATCCTGCAAAGGTTTCAAACGAATCGATACAGAAAAGCATAGCAGCCGTTGGTCATGATACCGAATTATTTGAAGCCCCTGATAAGGTTTACAAAAAATTGCATGCCTGTTGCCTTTACGAACGTAAGCGTGACGTGCAAAAGACACAGGAGCATTAATTTTTAAGGTTTTTATTTAAGAAGTTTTTGGACAGTCTTATTTAAGACTGATTCCAAAAACTTTTTTACTGTGTAAAAGATTTAAAACAAGTCAGAATTTATTTGTACCGGATAAGAAATGAAATACCAAAGTGAAATATCCCGCAGAAGAACATTTGCCATCATCAGTCACCCTGATGCAGGTAAAACAACCCTTACTGAAAAATTATTGTTGTTTGGCGGAGCCATTCAAACCGCAGGGGCCGTAAAAAGCAACAAAATAAAGAAACATGCCACGAGCGACTTTATGGAGATAGAGCGCCAGAGAGGAATCAGCGTGGCTACCTCGGTCATGAGTTTTGAATACAAAGGGGTCCTTATTAATTTGCTGGACACACCGGGCCACAAAGACTTTGCTGAAGATACTTATCGTACCCTCACGGCTGTTGATAGTGTAATTCTTGTAGTTGATAGTGTGAATGGGGTAGAGGAACAAACTCGCCGCCTGATGGAAGTGATCAGCATGCGCAAAACACCTGTCATGGTTTTTATCAACAAAATGGACCGGGATGGTAAAAACCGTTACGACCTGCTTGAAGAAATAGAGAAGGAGCTGAAAATTCACCTTCACCCTATGACATGGCCTATTAACAGTGGAAAGGATTTTAAAGGGGTGTATGATTTGCATAACAAAAGCCTTGTGTTATTCACGGCCGGCACCAAAGCAACCGATGAAGATGTAGTGGAGATTACTGATTTGTCCAACGAATTGCTTGATAAAAAGGTAGGGGAGCATGATGCGTCAACTTTGCGCGATGATGTGGAATTGGTAGATGGGGTTTATGGTGAACTCTCCGTTGAAGATTATCGCCATGGCAATACAGCCCCGGTATTTTTTGGCAGTGCGGTCAATAACTTCGGTGTGCGCGAAATGCTTGAAACCTTTATCCGCATTGCCCCCGATCCGCAACCGCGTCAAACCACTACCCGTTCTATTGCACCGGGCGAGGATAAATTAAGCGGTTTTGTTTTTAAGATACATGCTAACCTCGATCCTAAGCACCGCGACCGGATCGCGTTCCTGCGTATTTGCAGTGGCAAATTTGAACGCAATAAATATTACCACCATGTAAGACTCGATAAGGATTTTCGTTTCAGTAATCCCTATACATTCATGGCACGTAGTAAGGAAGTGTTGGAAGAAGCCTTCCCGGGCGATGTGGTGGGATTATTTGATACCGGCAACTTTAAGATCGGGGATACCTTAACCGAAGGCGAAGATTTTTTCTTTTCCGGCATTCCCACTTTCAGTCCGGAGATTTTTAAAGAGGTAGTGAATAAAGACCCTATGAAGACCAAGCAACTGGAAAAGGGTTTAATGCAGTTGACCGATGAAGGGGTGGCTCAGTTGTTTACGCAATTTGGCGGCAATAAGAAAATCATCGGTTGTGTGGGAGAACTTCAGTTTGAGGTTATACAATACCGCCTTTTGCATGAATATGGGGCATCGGTTCAGTTTAATACGCTGCCCTTTTATAAAGCCTGCTGGATTACCAGTGAGGATAAGAAAAAACTGGATGATTTTACCCGGTTTAAAATGCAGAATATAGCAGAAGACAAGGATGGTCATTTGGTTTATCTTGCACAAAGCGAATGGTTTCTTAATACGGAACGCACCAATAATCCGGACATAGAATTTCACTTTAGCAGCGAAGTACACAAATAAAAAATTATATTATGCCTAATCTTAATTCATGTATTCTTGGTCTGTTTGCAATGCTGATTTTAGGGGCATGCAAAAATGAAATCAACAATATGAAGATCGATAAATTTCCCGAGGGTGTACAACCTCCTGTTGCAAAAATGGAAGAGCATGTGATAACCCTGCATGGAGATACTTTGCGTGATCCTTATTTCTGGTTGCGCGATGATGAACGTAAAGATTCGGCAGTAATTGCATACCTGAATGCAGAGAATGCCTATCTCGACATCATGATGTCGGGTACTAAAAAGTTGCAGGAAGAGTTGTTTAAAGAAATGCGTGCACGCATAAAAGAAAAAGATGAATCGGTACCCGTATTCAATAAGGGTTATTATTACTACAGCCGCACCGAAGAGGGTAAGGAATATTATAAATATTGCAGGAAAAAAGGTAGTTTGGATGCCCCGGAGGAAGTGTTACTTGATGTGGATGAAATGGCAAAGGGATTTGATTATTATTCCATTGGTGGGGTAAGCATTTCCGACGATCAGAATCTGATGGCTTATAGTGTTGATACAGTTAGCCGTCGTCAATACACTATCTATATAAAGAATCTGCAAACCGGCGAATTATTTTCCGAATCCATTCCCAATACGGAAGGACAAGCTGTTTGGGCTTCAGACAACAAAACTTTTTTTTACACTACAAAAAATCTGAAGACCCTGTTGTCTGAAAAGATCTACAGGCATGAAGTTGGATCAGGATCGGATAAGGATGTGCTTGTATATACCGAAAAGGATCCAAGCAATTATATAGGAGTTACAAAAAGCAAGTCTGATAAATATATTTTTATTGTATCACAGGCAACCTTAAGCAGCGAATGGCTGATGATAAAAGCCGATGAACCCACGGCAACCTTTAAACCTTTTCAGAAAAGAATTCCTGATGTTCTATACAGCGTTTCCCATACAGGGAAAAAGTTTGTTGTCCGCACCAACAAGGATGCCGTTAATTTCCGGCTGATGGAATGTCCTGAAGAGAACACCGCGATGGATCAATGGAAGGATTTAGTTCCTCACAGGGATGATGTATTGCTTGAAGGCGTTGATGTTTTTGCAGAACATATGGTATTGGTTGAGCGGAAGGATGGTCTTTTACAATTGCGGATAACCGACCATAGCGTGAAACAATCGCATTATATTGATTTCGGTGAACCGGCTTATACCGCTTATCCGGGTAATACGCCCGACTTTAACAGCAAGGTCTTCAGGTTTATGTATACAAGCCTTACCACACCATATTCAACTTATGATTATGGAATGGATACCAAAGAAAAAAAATTATTGAAACAACAGGAGGTGCTCGGAGGATACAAGCCTGAAAACTATGTTACAGAAAGGCTTTGGGCCAAAGCAACCGATGGTACGCGAATTCCTATCAGCATTGTTTACAAAAGGATTTAAGAAAGACGGAACATCGCCTGTATTGCAATATGCCTATGGCAGTTATGGCAGTAGCATGGATGCCGCATTTGATGGTACAGTCATAAGCCTGCTTGATCGTGGATTTGCGTATGCTATTGCACACATCAGGGGTGGACAGGAGATGGGCAGAAAATGGTACGAAGATGGAAGGTTGCTTAAAAAGAAAAACTCATTCACCGATTTTATTGCATGCGGAGAATTTTTAATCAATGAAAAGTATGCCGCTCCCGGTAAATTGTATGCACAGGGTGGCAGCGCCGGTGGCCTTTTAATGGGAGCTGTTGTAAATATGCGTCCTGATTTGTGGCATGGTGTTATTGCACAGGTTCCTTTTGTGGATGTTATCAATACCATGCTTGATGAAAGCATTCCACTTACTACCAATGAATTTGACGAATGGGGTAATCCTAAAAACAAAGAATATTATGATTACATGAAATCCTATTCACCTTACGATAATGTAAAGGCACAAGCATATCCGAATATGCTTGTTACGACCGGATTGCATGACAGTCAGGTACAGTATTGGGAACCCGCAAAATGGGTGGCTAAACTAAGGGCTACCAAAACTGATAACAACCTCCTGCTTTTGAAAACGCAAATGTCTCAAGGGCATGGTGGTGCAAGCGGCAGGTTTGAATACCTGAAAGATGTGGCCATTGAATGGGCATTTCTGCTGGCACTTGAAGCAAAGTAGTTTTTAGCATTATTAATATCATTATCCTGTTGAAATCGGTATTAAATACGGATTTCAACAGGATTTTTTTTATTGGTATTTAAACGGATTGGCCCTGTATAATAAAAGTAAATAAATACTTTTATTTAAAAATAATAGCTATCTTTGTCTCATAAATCAATGACACATGGAAAATCATACAACCGAGATGCTGAATGTAACCTTGCTTGAACCCGGATTAAGACATCCCACCATTTTCGAGCGCTTTGATGCGCTGCCAGAGGGGGAGTCCTTAGTTATTTTGAACGACCATGACCCCAGGCCTTTGTATTACCAGATGTTGGGGGAGCGTGGTAATGTTTTTACCTGGCAATACCTTGAGGAAGGGCCTGAGTGGTGGAGGGTTTCCATTACCAAAAAGGAGGTTCAAAGGGATGATGAAACAGTGGGCAGCCTGGTGGCAGCCGATTTTCGGAGGGCCGAGGTCTTTAAGAAGTATGGAATTGATTTTTGCTGCGGGGGTAAAAAAACAGTGGCGCAGGCCTGTAAGGAAAAGAATATTGACCCCGCATCGGTTGAGCAGGAACTGATGAAAATTCCTGACTTGAATAAAGAACTGTCTTTGCCTTATCATGAATGGGCGCCTGATTTTCTGGCTGATTATATTGTGCAAACCCATCACCGTTATGTTGGCAAAACGCTGCCGCAACTGCTTGAGTACGCACAAAAAGTAAGATCTGCACACGGGGCCGATCATCCGGAACTTCAGGAAATTGAAACCACACTTCATGAGGTAGATAGTGAGATGCGGGCTCATATGATGAAAGAAGAAAGGGTTTTGTTTCCATACATTAAGGCTATTTGTTCAAATCAGGATGGTGGGATTCAGCAGCAGGCTCATTTTGGGACCGTACAGAATCCAATTAATATGATGGAAATGGAGCATGAGGTTGTAGGAACCTTATTGGAAAGGATTCGATTGTTGAGCACGGATTATACTTTTCCCGAAACAGCCTGTAATACCTGGCGTGTATTTTACCGGATGTTGCAGCAGTTTGAAAATGACCTGCATGTACACGTACATTTGGAAAACAATATTTTATTTCCGCAGGCGGTAAAGCTGGAAAGGCAATTGCACTTAAACTAAAGCGTATTATGGAAAAGCAGCAAAAAGTAACACCCATAAAAAGACATGAAGCACTCGTGTCTTATTCAAAAGAGCACCATACAGGGCTCTTACTTTCCTGGAAAATCAGGGCCGGCAAACGATTGAAGGTGGAAGAAAGCAGGATCAGTGCTTATATTTTGTATGCTTTTCAACAGGAACTGGATCAGCATTTCCGGGATGAGGAACAATATCTGTGCCCCTTACTTCCTGAAGAGCATGAAGGTATAAGACAATTGTTAAATGAACATGGTGAGTTGAGGCAGCTTGTAGAGCAGATGGTCAGTCAACCGGATAACGGAGAACTTACTACTGCATTTGCCGACAAGCTTGAAGCACATATCCGTTTTGAAGAACGTATCTTTTTCAATTATTTGCAATCGAACCTTTCAACGCAACAATTGACTGAACTTATATCGAAGGAACGACATGCACAGGAGGGATGCGATTCCGGCTGGAAAGATTTATTTTGGTTGAATTGAAAATAAATGGAAATAATTTCAAGAACATATGCTTAGCCTTGGATGTAAAGCCGCCATAAAAGCCGTAATATTTCTGGCAACAAGAACCGATGATATGCAGAGGCCGGGTATGGCGGAGGTTGCAGATCATATTGGTGAAAATGTACATACGGTTGGGAAGTTGCTGCAAAAGCTGGTTAGGTCAGGAATCATACATAGTTCAAAGGGGCCCAACGGGGGATTTTATCTTTCGGATAATCAACTTAACAGACCCATCATTGACATTGTCCAAGTGATTGATGGCGAGGATGTTTTTAACCAATGCGGGCTTGGCCTAAGCGAATGCTCCAACACCAAGCCTTGCCCGTTGCACAATACTTACAAAGGAATACGTGATGACTTTGAGCGTTTGTGCAGGGAGTTTACCATCCGTGATGCCTGCCAGCCTGTAAAAGATGGGAATGCGTTTTTGATGCATGCATAATTTTTTTATCAATGGTACATGCCATTGTGGATCATAGCTCCCAATATGGCGATAAATCTATTACAATGCTTTGATCATATGTGCATTGAACCAGTTGCCCTTCGTTGCACCATTTACACGAATATTGGGACCTCCGTATGAAAATGCCTCAATCCAAAATGTATCTCCCTGTTCTGCCAACAGGTCGGTTGAAATGAGCAGATTATGCAACTGAGTCACACCATTTCCTGAAGTACTGATAGCTGTATTTTTCAGGTATGCGGCTTCCCAGGTACTATTGCCCCGCTTTTGCATCAGCCGTATATGAACTTCCCATTGCTGATCCAGCAGGTCTACACGTGCATCAAAGTGATAAAGACCTTTGTATGGTGCTATGAAATTACCTGACAAACCTGAATATCCGTAAGCATAATTATACTGGGGCACCTGATTGTAAAGGATTTTTTTCCAACCATTCTGCACAAGCGTTATGGTTTCACCGTCCAGCAGTCCATTCGTCCTGAATGCAGCAAAGTTTTCATTTTTCCAGCTGGCTGTACCATTTGCATCACTGGTTAGTACTTTGCCCGCTCCGGGGCTGCCACCTCTTATCCTGATGGTTCCATTGATATCAAGTGTGGATGTTGGGCTTGTGGTTCCTATGCCAATTTGCTGAGCGAGTGCCGGTGAAATAAAACATGTAGTCAGCAGGATGAATGTGAAAATCGGTTTCATGGTGTGTTTGTTTTTTGCAGGTACAAAACAAACACCCTGGTTAAGTTTATACAAGTTCAATTCAACCGGGACTGCAATTTTTAAAATAAACGGTAGGTTAATAAAATTGAACGGAATGGATGGTAATCCTGTCAATTTATTTCAGCCGGAATGTGCATGGGTTGAAAGTGGTTTTCATTGAAATGGTTGGCCGGACTACTGCCAAAATAATCTTTGAATTCTCTTGAGAAATGAGCTGCGTCAGCATATCCAAGGTTGTATGCGATGTGGGTTAAATTTCCTTTTCCATACAAAGCATGGTGATAAGCTTTATACAACCTGACCATCCTGGAATAAAAACAGGGAGAAATACCCAGGGTAGATTTGAATGTGCGCTGAAGTTGCCTTTCTCCTACATAAACCTTTTTGCTAATGTTTTCTATGACTCCTGTATCCTGTTCTCTTAATAAACGAAGCGCTTCAGAAAGATAGTTTCTTTCAAGGTGGATTCTTTTGATATGGCTGATAAAAAATTGTTCCGCAATATGAATCCGCTCTGAAGTATCATCAGTTTCATTCAATTGTTCCGCAAAAAGATCGGCCTGTTTACCAAGCCAGTCTGATGCCTGCATATGATGATTATTGAATTCGCCAAAGGGCAGGTTGAACAAAGAAACCGCAAACTCCGGGGCAAGCCTGATACCAAACATTTCGCTTTGTCCATACATGGCCCAAACCGGCGCTACCTCATTGAAGCCTGTAAAAAAGCTATCTGAGCAATCGAAAACATCATCTCCGTTGAAGCCAATACAATTCCGGCCTTTCACCTGAATGATCCACTGGCAGTGCTGTGATGGAAAGCACCGCTGTCGGGGAGAAATATCCCGGGAAAGGCCGGAGGATGTTATGCTCCAGAATGAATGAATAAATGGTTTGAGTGGGGGTGACGGTGTGTGTTCCCGGTAGTAAATGTTCATGATACAAAAAAACTATATCTATCACCATTCTACAATCACATCTTTGTGTGATTAAAATGGAACCGGAGGTGTAGGTTGTGGAACTATATTTTTTACAGGCTTAATACTTTTCAGGTACATGAATATGTCATGCAGATCTTCATCTGACGCCTTTGCATAGTTTTCCCATGGCATAGGGGGGAGTAATTTCCTGTTGCCTTCAATGCCTTTTGCATCGCCATGCTTCATAGCCCGAACAAATTGAGTTTCAGTCCATAAGCCGATACCCGTTGTGTCAGGTGTAAGATTAGCAGCATAGGAAACACCCCATGGGCCTTTGATGGCAGTTCCATTCATATGAAACAGTACCCAATTGTTAGCTGTGCCCTGGTCAAAAGGTGGTAATGGCATGGCCGATGGATGGCCCGCAAGTAGCATTCCGGTGTCGATCATTGGGCCATTGGGTGTCATGATCTTGCCGGTATGGCAATCGTTACAGCCCATCAGGTCAACGAGGTACTTCCCGTGTTCTTCCATTTGTTTGATGTTATTTACTTTCTGATCCTGATTTTTGGGTTCGTTTGTATGATTACAGGCAGCAAGGAGCAGGCCTGCACAAATTGCAGAAACAAGCTTTTTCATAGATATTTTTTTAATATGTTTTTAATAAGGGTTAAATGCCTTGCATAAAAACAGCATCGGCTTCAACGGAAGAAATGCGCAGATTTTTTAATGGTTCATACATGACCGAATGATACCAGTTGTTGGCATTTTCCAGATCCGGAAATTCAATGATTACGGGGTAAACAGGTTGCCAGTTTCCTTCTTTTAATTCATAGGGGCCGCCAACCACAATGTACTTTCCGTTGAAGTGCGAAACGGTTTCCAGTACGCGGCTACGGTAGGTATCCATAGCCTGTTCATCATGCACTTTTTTGATGTTGAAGAAACAATAAGTTGCCATAAAGTGTGTTTGTTTGAGTGAGGAGGCAAAAATACCATCCGTAATAAAATTGGTTTTGAACAAAAGCGACATCTTTTATTTTTGAGTGATAAAAGGTTTAAATAATGGAATTGTGTCGTTTTTTTCAGGATGAAACGGGAGAAGAAGCCCTTATTCATTTTATGGATGGTCTGCAAAATTAAAAAGGAGTATATCTTGGAATACCCGGTCATTATAGTAGTAGCATTACTGGCATCCTTGCTTACCTTTTATTCAGGTTTTGGCCTTGGTACGCTGTTAATGCCTGTATTTGCCATATTCTTCCCGGTTGATGTTGCCATTGCGCTCACAGGACTTGTCCATTTTGCCAATAATATTTTTAAAGTTGTACTTACAGCGAAGCACATTCAATGGCATACTGCCTTCCTTTTTGGATTGCCTGCTATGTTGGCCGCCACAGTTGGCGCCCGGCTATTGGATTATTTCAACAGGTTGGATTCTGTTTTTACCTGGTATTTGTTTGAAAAGCAATGTATAATTACCCCTGTCAATCTCCTTATTGCAATCCTGCTGATGATATTTGTGTTTCTGGAGATGTGGCCGGGCTTTAAAAATATTGAAATTAAAACAAAAGAAATAGTTATCGGCGGGCTGATAAGCGGATTCTTCGGAGGCTTGTCCGGGCATCAGGGCGCATTACGCAGTGCCTTTTTGGTTAAAACAAACCTAAGCAAAGAATCTTTTATTGCAACAGGTGTAATTATAGCCTGTATGATTGATGTGTCGAGGCTTTTTGAGGGGCTTTACCGTGACGAATATTCCGGCCTTGTAACAGCAGCAACCTTTGCCGCATTTGCGGGTGCCTTTGCCGGAAGCCGGTTGTTGAAGAAGGTAACCTTAAAGCATGTTCAGCATATTGTAAGTGTTGCGTTATTGCTACTTGCTATTTGTTTGGGTGCCGGGCTAATCTGATCTCAATGCTACATTTCTTGTTAATGCACTCAGCCATTAATAAAATTCCATACGCAATTGAATGATCAATCCTGAAAGAATGGTTAATCCTGCTGTTATAAGTATGGCTGCGTCAAACCCCAGTCCGTCAGATACTATGCCGGTAATCAAAGCACCGATGGCATATCCAAGATCTCTCCATAAACGGAATATACCAAGACTGACAGGCCTGTCAGAAGGATTTGTAAATTTAGCGATTCCTGCCAGAAAGGTAGGATACACCAAAGCGGTTCCAAGCCCCAATAAAATTGCCAGAAAAAAATATTGCAAAAAGCTTGTAGCTATTACCATGCCTGCTATAGCTATACCCTGAATCATCATTCCGGCAACGAGTAAATTTTTGTTGGACACTTTATCACCAATATAGCCGGTATATAATTGTGCAAGCCCCCATGTGACAGGGTAGGCCGCGGCTATTAATCCGATATCGTTCATGGCAAATCCGGATTTTGCAAGGACCATTGGAAAAAGACCCCATATCATGCCATCGTTCAGGTTGTTTACAAGTCCTGCTTGAGTTATACTGCCTAATTGTGGGTGCTTCCAGGTTGTATCGGAAAATGGCCGTGATAATTTTGGAATAGTGTTATTTTCCTGCTCAGTCAAGGCGTGGCCGTGGGTATCATGTACAAAAAATATTGTCAATAAAAGTCCAATGACCGCTATTCCCAATCCAAGGTAAAATGGATAAGGATGAATTCCGTAATGTTGAGCAATATATCCTGTAAGCCATGCCATGAAAGCAACGGCGATATATCCGGCAAATTCATTCAGTCCCATGGCAAGGCCCCGTTGTTTTTCGCCTGCCAGTTCAATTTTCATCAGCACATTCGTACTCCAGGTTAATCCCTGATGAACGCCAAGCAATACATTGGCAAAGATTACCCAGTTCCACGAAGGGGCATTTAACAGGATCAAAGGGACCGGTAATGCCAGCATCCATCCAATAACCAAAAGGTTTTTTCTTCCGATCTTATTAGCCAGCCTGCCGGCAAAATAATTAGATATGGCTTTTACTATACCAAAGGCTATAATAAATGATAATGTTGCCGTGGCTGCTTCAATTCCAAAAAGGGTTTGTGCATAATTCGGTAAAATGGTTCTTTCAATGCCAATCATAGCGCCGACGAATGCGTTAATCAGCACCAACAATCCAAATTGTTTCCAATTGGCATTTAATCCCTGTATGGCGTTTCTTTCCATGAGGCAAAGGTCCTCAGGGAAGTGTTTCTATCATTTTACATATGATAAATAATTACCGTAAAGCACGTATACGGCTCAGGCTAACCTGAGTTATTCCCAGATAGGAAGCAACGTGTTTCAGAGGTGCTCTTTGAAGGATGTCGGGTTGTTCTTCGAGAAGTTGCCTGTATTTTTCTTCTGCCGAATGAAACTGAAGGCTTTCGAGCCTGTTGACTGTGCGTACATATCCTGCTTCAAATACCTTTCTGAAAAGCCTTTCAAGCGATGGATGTTTATCGAAGAGTTTAAACAAAGGCGGTGTACTGATAGCTACATATACTGTGTCTTCGAGTGCTTGTATCCCTTTGCGTGAAGCCCTGCCTGAAAAAAGGCTTTCGACCCTTGCTACCACCGATAGTGCCGGTTCGAAGCTTTCGGTGATATCTTTTCCGTCCTTTAAGTAATAAATGCGTAATAAGCCTTCAATATTTACGTAAAGGGTGCGGCAGGTGTGGCCCACAGGCTGAAGGTTTTTGTTTTTGGTTATAAAGCCTGTTGTGCAATATTCCTGAAGTCTTTCCATAGCTTCTTGTGAAGGCCTGTGAAAAGAACTCAGGTACTGTAAGGCTTTTTGTATCGCAGCTTCATTTGTCATTTTGTAAAGTTATATCTGTTCCTTGCTTTTCTTCTTTACCTTTATACGTTATAAAATATAAAATGTATTATGAAACCTGTTAAAAGAATGGCGGATTTGCTTTTCATTTTCTCTTTATGCATAATTACAAATTTTATTTTTTCATGTAATCAAACCAATTCAAAGCCGGGAAAATTGGATGATACTTTTACTGATTCACTGGTAAAGATTGCCCGTCCAACACAGATTTTTTTTGACAGTACTGCCCTGGATAGTTTTTTTGTTGAATATCCTTCTGTTAAGCAATATGAAGAACCCATGAGGGATTTTTATCAGAAACGATCATGGCAGTATGTCTGGTATCACTCCAAGGGATTAAGCGAATCCGCATTCGGATTGTCAGCCCATTTGCTTTCTGATACATCTGATAAATCCGTTAGTGAAACTGTAAAACATAAACTTGACAGTCTGATAAATTCAAATGGAAATGAAACAACCATGGAACCTGACTTTCGGGTAGAGGGGCTTTTGACCGTTCTTTATTTCAGGTATGCTGAAAATGTACTGGCCGGGGTTGATGAAAGTGTCAGCCGGAAGCTGGGTTGGATGATTCCAAGGCGAAAGTTGTCATTGCCTGCATTGCTTGATAGCTTTTTAGTTGCGAAAAATTGGGATGAATTTGAAAAGGGTGCGATCAACCTGCAATATTTTAAACTGAAAGAGGTTCTTGAAATATATACATCCATTGAGGCATCCGGTAAGGAGGTTTCGTTGCCTGCCTTTTCCGGAAAGGCGCTTCGGCCGGGCGACAAGGCGGACTACGTTGGGCTTTTCAGAAAACGTTTGGTACAGCTTGGCTATGCCCAATCCCTGGCTGATACCAATATTTATTCACCAGATATGATTGGAGCGGTAAATATGGCTAAAAAAGCTTATGGGTTTAAAGAAGATTCAATCCTGACCAAAGATGTTTATCAAGAAGTGAGTGTACCTGTTACAATTCGTCAAAAGCAATTGCTGGTCAACATGGAACGTATGCGGTGGGTTCCTGCACGCTTTGAGGCAGACGAATTTATCCTCGTGAATATTCCTGATTTTAAACTTGTTTATTTTGAGAATAATGCACCTTCGTGGACCTGCAATGTTGTGGTTGGAACACCCGCCAACAAAACGGTTGTTTTTTCAGGCATGATGGATTATGTGGTATTCAGTCCTTACTGGTATGTGCCAACGAGTATAATTACAAAAGAAATTGGTTTATCAAGGGCCAAAAGCGCAGCTTACCTGAAAAGAAAAAATATGGAATGGGTAGGAGGGAGTCTTCGTGAAAAGCCCGGTCCGAATAATTCGCTTGGTAGGGTTAAATTTATTTTTCCCAACAGTAACAGTATTTATTTGCATGATACGCCTGCCAAGGAATTGTTTAAACGTGATACCCGGGCATTTTCTCATGGGTGCATACGTGTACAAGAGCCTTTTAAACTGGCTCAGTATGTACTGAAAAGTGATTCTTCATGGACTGATGAAAAGATCAAAGCAGCCATGAATGCAGGGGTTGAAAAGAAAGTTGTGCTGAATAAAAAGATACCTGTTTACATCGCTTACTTCACCGCTTTTGCCGATAAAGACGGGCTTGTGCATTTCAGAAAAGATATCTACAACAGAGATGCATCTTTGCTTGAGTCACTAACGGAGAAAAGGGATTGAAAACATATCCTTTTAAATGTGAATCTGATTTTTCAATTTTGCAGGATTATTCCCTCACCAATTGTTTTACTATTTTTCCGTTGGCGTCTTTTACCTCAATTTTCATAGGCATTTTTCCCATGGCATGGGTAGAACATGACAAACATGGATCGTAACACCTGATAGCCGATTCAACACGATTGAGCATTCCTTCTTTTATGTCGGGGCCCTTTACATACTGCCTTGCCACATCAAGCACCGAACGGTTCATCGATGGGTTGTTTTGCCCCGTGGCAATCAGCAGGTTTACATTGGTAAGTTTGCCGCCCTTGTCTGTTTTGTAATGGTGAAACAAAGTGCCTCTTGGCGCTTCGGCGCATCCTATTCCTTCATCATAGTTCCAATATCCGTTGTGCTTCAGGTGGTGTGATGTCACTTCGTCATCATGCAGCACATGCGATATTTCTTCAATACTTGCAAGGGTTTCAATCAGGCGTGCAAAGTGGAAATAGAATGTTCCATGCACCGGTTTTCCCTTACCAAGACGTTTAAAAATATCGAATTCGTGTTGTGCCTTGGTTGTTTTCATTTTGGTGGCAACATTCAATCTTGCAAGCGGGCCAACCCTGTAGATACCTTTTTCAATACCAAGTGGTTTGTAATAGGGATACTTAAGGTAAGAAAATCCTACCGACCTTTCTGCAATAAAATCAAGGTATTTTTTGGGCGACAACTGATCCTGAAGTATGGTGCCTTCTTCATCCACAAATCTAAGTTTTCCATCATATAATTCGTGTTCGCCATTGGGGCCAACGGTGCCAAGATACATGGTAGGAGAAGTTGCAAAGCTGTTTACCATATCCTGATTTGTCTGAATGAATATTTTCAGGATATCGAGCGCCATGAGGGTAGTTTCGGTGGCTTCATGAATCCACCCCAATAAATACTTTTTATTTTCTTTAGTCAGGGGTACAGCCATGCCGCCCGGTACAATACCTTTGGAGTGAATCTTTTCTCCTGTAATGCGCTCGCTTATTTCCTGACCAAACTGCCGCAGCCTGATGCCCCTGCGTGCAATATCCGGGTTTGATTGTGCCAGTCCGATTATGTTTCTTTTGGCGGGATCTGCATCAAAGCCAAGAAGCATATCCGGCGCAGACAGGTGGAAAAACGATAAAGCATGCGATGAAACATTTTGTCCGAGCAACATCAGCCTTCGCAAAAGATTTCCGGTGTAAGTGGGCTGTATTCCCTGAATCATTTCGCAGGCTTTTACACTCGTGATGGTATGGCTTACAGGACATATACCACAAATACGCGGAGTAATTACCGGCATTTCGGTGTATAAACGTCCTTCGCAGAATTTTTCAAACCCGCGGAACTCATCCACATGAAAATGCGCATCCGATACATAGCCATATTCATCGAGGTCGATGGAGATTTTGGCATGGCCTTCAATGCGTGTAACAGGCGATATGATGATCTTCTTCTTATCCATATTGAATTTTTTTGTGGCCACCGGGTTGGGGTATCCTTTCGTTGAGGTATTCGAAAATTACGTAAAAAATATAATCGGCATCGGGAGGGCATCCATTAATAAAAAAATCCACATCTACCACTTCTGACAACGGAATTACCTTTTCATTCAGCTTCAGCAGCAGCGGGTCGTCTGGCATTACACCATCTGCATCATTGCTTGGAGATTCTTTATAACTTGTATCAAATACTTCCTGAAGCTTGAAGAAATTCCTAAGTCCGGTTACATTATTGTGGATGGCACAATCGCCCAATGCGATCAGGATTTTGGCCTGTTTTCGAATATGAAGGATTTCCTCATAATGCTCATCGCTTGTAATGGCGCCTTCCACTATGGCCACATCCACTTCGGGCATTTCCTTGCCATCAACCACCGGGCTTTTTACGATGTCAGCAAGGGCGGCCACGTCCAGTATGCGTTCGTCAATATCGAGCAAACTCATGTGGCAACCCGAGCAACCGCCGAGCCATACTGTTGCTATTTTCTTTTTATTCATTTTGTAATATCATTTTGTTGAGTGCTATCCGGTCATTTACTTATTAATTGTGTAGTTTAATTTTCCTTTAGTGAGTCAATAATGATGTGGTAAGGAACGGCAATTCCAGAAATTATTCCAACTGATTCATCGGGACAGAAATTTTTTAATTGCCCTGATATTTTAACTGAAATGGTATCTGAAATGCTAATGTTATTAATCAAATTTTTTCCTTTATCAATATTGCAGATTTTACATAGCCATTTAGCATTGTTGGGAAAATCTACCACTATGAACCAGGCTTGCTGGTACTGATTGTTCATAAAGAATAATGTGCCATCTGAATCAGATAAACTTTGGTAACTATCTGGAGCGCACCCACAATTAATACCACTTTTATTCTTTTTGCAACCTGTTATACTAAATGCAAGTAAAACTGCGCTGATTAAAACTGATAACCTATAAACCTTGCTGCATGATTCAGTAAAATATTTAATAGTTTTCAGAATTACTGAAACAAGGCTTAAAGGCGGCTTGAATCTTATATCTTCAAATAAGTGTTGTATTGGTTTTAGCCAACAAAAAAAGAATTGATATTGGTTTCCTGATGACATGAGTTTCCTTTTACAAATGCATTTTACGTTTTTCTCCCAGATCATTAATCATACCCGTGTTTTTAACCAATTGTCCTTTAAAAATTGCCTTAAGCCAGATGGCTCCATAAATAATAAATCTAATCATTAAATAATTACGAAGTTTACTGAAATCGCTATGTAATCCTTGTGAACTAATATATCCCATACTTTAAACGGAATTTGCCTTCGGTTATCATTACTTTTTTATTTTGTATTGCATTAAAGGCATGGAATGAAAAGGTTCCCGCAATGATTCTATTGGCTTTATCAAGCATAGTAATTGTGATCTGCCCCTTGTGAAGGCTGTCTGTTTTAAAAATATCCGGAGGATTACCAATAGTGTTATCATAAATAGCATTATAAGATTTTTGCTCATTCAGCATGTATGTCTTTTGTTTAATGGGATAATCGCGGATTCCAAATGCAATGGTCTCTACATACCTGTTTGCATTAAGCATAAAAACTGAATCGCCTAAAACGATGGCTCTTCTGCAATTCGCACAATTATCAGGGATGTATTCCTTCCCATTGAGTTTGCATTTAAAATAAAATTCTGGCAGATATTCTTTTTTGCAGGATAAAACAGAAAATAGCGCCAACATCAAAAAAATGAATCCGGCAAAAGATTTAACCTTGAATTTCATGCAGTATGTTTTTTTGTTTAACCCTTATTCAGATAATTTTTATTTTTTTAGAACTAATATCCATTACAGGTTCATTTTTCTTTTTTCTACCAGATCATTAATCATACCCGGGTTTTTAACCAATTGTCCCTGCGAAATGGCTTTAGGCCATATGGCACCCACAGGGCACGCATGCAGGCATTTACCACAGGAGGTGCAGGTTTCCGATTCGCCCCAGGGTGTATGGTAATCTGAAATGATACGTACTTCATGTCCCCGGCCCATCACATCCCAGTTGTGGGCGCCTTCCACTTCTTTACAAACACGCACGCAACGTGTACACATGATACAGCGGTTATGGTCCATAATATACCATGGGTGCGAAGTATCCATGTCGCAGTCGGGGAAGAGGTGCGGGTAACGGATATGGGTTATTTCCAGTTTCGCCGTCATGTCCTGCAGTTCGCAGTGGCCGTTGGCTACGCAAACAGCACATGTATGGTTGCGTTCAGCATGCAGCAGCTCGGTGGTTATTTTCTGGTACTTCTTTATGCGCTCGTTGGTAGTGGTAATAGCCATATTGGGCATCACTTTGGTGGTACAGGCAGGCATTAGTTTGTTACTGCCTTCTATTTGCACCAGGCAAAGTCTGCAAGCGCCCACATCGCTGATGCCGTCCATATGGCACATGGTGAGGATTTCAATATCGTTTTGCCTGCAAACCTCCAGAATAGTTTGGCCCGCATCGGCTTTAATGGCATTGCCGTTTATGTTGATTTCAATAATGTTCATAACGGAGTTTTTTAATCGACGACATTATGTTTTGGAGAGGTTTCCCGAACACGGTTTTCATACTCCTCCCTGAAATGCCTCAGCGTACTCAGCAAAGGATTGGGAGCGGAACTTCCGAGACCGCACAGGCTTGTTTCTTTTACATATTCAGCAAGTTCTTCCAGTCTTTCCAAATCAATCCTTGTGGCATTATCCTGACAAATTTTTTGCAGCAGGTCGTGCATCATTTTGGTGCCGACTCTGCAGGGTACACATTTACCGCAGCTCTCATCCATGCAAAACTCCATGAAGTACCGGGCCACATCCACCATATCGCTGCTTTCATCCATTACAATCAGTCCACCGGAACCCATGATGGAACCAAGATTTACCAGCGATTCATAATCCATCTTTACATCAAGATGTTCTTCGGGTATGCAACCACCTGACGGACCACCCGTTTGCGCAGCCTTGAATTTTCCTCCCCCCTGAATACCGCCGCCAATATCATACACCACTTCGCGCAGGGTTGTGCCCATGGGAACTTCAATCAGCCCGGCATTGTTTATTTTACCTGCGAGGGCAAAAACTTTGGTGCCCGCGCTTTTTGCTGTTCCTATTTCGCTGTACCATTCACCACCATTGTTTATGATTGGCGCAATGGCGGCATAGGTTTCCACATTATTTATTAAGGTGGGCTTTCCCCAAAGGCCGGCTTCGGCAGGGTAGGGCGGCCTTGGACGCGGATTACCTTTTTTGCCCTCAATAGAGGCGATTAAGGCGGTTTCTTCACCGCATACAAATGCTCCTGCACCAATCCTTACTTCTACATCAAAATGAAATTCGGAGCCCAGGATATTTTTGCCAAGCAAACCCAGTTTGCGGGCCTGTTTTATGGCTGTCTCAAAGCGTTTTATGGCCAGGGGATATTCGCCCCGTATGTAAGCAAACCCTTTTGAAGCCCCAATGGCATAGGCTGCAAGTGCCATGCCTTCGAGTATGCGATGGGGATTTCCTTCCAGCAGGCTTCGGTCCATGAATGCGCCGGGATCTCCTTCATCGCCATTGCAGATTACATATTTCTGATCGTTTACATACCGGTAAACGCTTTCCCATTTGAGCCCTGTCGGATATCCTGCACCTCCGCGTCCCCGCAGACGGCTTTGCTTAATTTCGGAAATCACATCTTCAGGAGCCATGGCAAACAGTGCCTTGTCCAATGCCTGATATCCATTGAGCAAAAGGTAATCCTCTATTTTTTCAGGATCAAGGTGACCGCAATCTTTCAGCGCAATGCGCAACTGCTTTTTAAAATATGGGTCTTCATCGGCATTGAGCGAAGGGTTTTCCCTTGAATCGGCAAAAAGCAACTTTTCTGTGACCGGTGTTTTTTCCAGGAGGTGTGAATTCAATAAAGGTGCCACATCACCGGTTTCCAGTTTTTGGTAAATGGTATTGCCGGGATCAAATTTCACTAATGGCCCCTGATTGCATGGCCCCATGCATCCGGTCGGAATGATTTCAGCATCAATATTTCCTGCTTTAATTTCTTCCTTAAGGCTATTCATTAGTTCTTCGGCACCCGATGAAAGGCAACCTGCACCACAGCAAACCCTGATTTGGGCTTTACTGCCTTTTTCAGCCAATTTCTCTTTTTCCTTTTCAATGAAATTATTCAGTTCCTGCCTGTTCATGTGCATTCGTTTTTTCGTGAATCATAGCCAGCACGTCGGCAGGCAATACTTTTCCGTGAACCTCATCATCGAGCACAACGGCGGGAGCAAGGCCACATGCACCTATGCAACGGGCTGCCTGAACCCCCAGTTTGTTGTCTTTGGTTACCTCGCCTATCTTCAGGCCAAGCTTATCCTCCAATTCATTCAGGATAGCCTGTGCGCCTTTAACGTAGCAGGCGGTGCCGGTACAAACAAGACAAGTATGTTCTCCTTTGGATTTAAGCGAAAAAAAATGGTAAAAGGTTACGGTAGAATAAACCCTCGAGCCGGGAAGCTTTAGTCCTTTACCAATGAAATGTAAAATGGGAAGTGGAAGGTGCCCGAAAGCGTTTTGTGCGGTATGCAAAATCTCAATGAGAGCATCGGGCCGGTAGTTTTCCTTTTTCATTTTGGCGGCCACCAATTTTACCCTGGGGTCTTTTGCATGTTGCGTTACCCAATCGCCGGCAACAGAACTTTTCATAAAGAGAGTTAAAAATGAGGGCACAAGGTAGCTATGAGAAAATTCCTCAACAATGACGTTAATCATTTTTAGAAAAGCAGCATTCATCATGTATCATTCTGTTGATCAGAAAAATACATGATGAATCTTATTGAAAAAAAGGAATGAATAAACGAAAAACCCTGAAAGTAATCAGCGTTTTACATCAGCAAGGGGAGCCTTTTCCTGCTCCCAAACCCTTCGGCCATAGCCGGGGAAAACATGTTTTTCGCTTCGGTAAGAACTGCGTACAAGCGGGCCGCTTTCCACATAATCAAAACCGAGTTGGTATCCTATTTCCCGCAGTTCAGCAAATTCATCGGGGTGTACAAAACGATGAACAGGCAAATGATTGCGGGTTGGTTGAAGGTATTGTCCAATGGTAATAACATCTACCTGTGAGTACCTGAGGTCCTCCATGGTTTGTACCACTTCTTCTTTTGTTTCGCCAAGGCCGAGCATAATGCCGCTTTTGGTTCTGATGCCGGCCTCTTTTAAAGTGCGC
>JALOMX010000317.1 GCA_025455245.1 Chitinophagaceae bacterium | reverse complement strand
CAATTACATGCACTACGCCATTGCCAGCGCCAAGATCGGCAGTAGTTACATTGGCACCATTTACAGTAACTTTCCCTTCTTTAACACCAATGGTAATTTCCTGTCCGTTTACGGTGGTAGCTTTCATGCCATCCGTTAAGTCAGTGCTCATTACTTTACCGGCAACAACATGGTAAGTAAGAATGGAAGCAAGTTTTTCCTTGTTCTCAGGCTTAAGCAAATCGTCTAAAGTACCGGCAGGTAATGCGGTAAATGCTGCATTGGTAGGTGCAAACACCGTAAAAGGACCGGCACCACTTAATGTTTCACCAAGACCTGCTGCAGTAACGGCAGCTACAAGCGTACTATGGTCAGGAGAACCAACGGCAATATCAACAACAGTAGCGGGTGAAGCAGGTTCAGCAGGGGCTTCCACAACTGTTTCTTCCACTTTTTCTGTTTCTGCCGGCGCTTCACCACAGGCAATCATGCCGGCTATCGCAAGCATGGAAAGAGTAACCTTTAATTGTTTCATTTTATATTGTTTGGTAATTAGAACACGCTCTAATGAAAATTGTTTTTCATCTTTTTTTCAATTTTAAGTTCTGTTCAAACCTGCCTGTTACGAAATGATATTTATTAAACAAAAAAGGGCCGGACCGTTTTTTTTAACATTCTGTTTTTAAAACTGCCAACGATTTTCATCATAATCAGTCATTAAAAAGATAATCTGGACGTGGGGTGCTTGGTGGCAGAGTGAAAGGAGTTTTGCTTAAGCAAGCTCAATACTTTAAACCCAGATTCATTCAAATATGATGAAATAATTCCACGTTCTCAAGGTAATGCGGCACATGGGCATTCCATCCTTTATCCAATAATGCATTGCGTAGTGATTCGGCACTTTCCTGTTCGCCATGCACTACAAATGTTTGCTTGGGTGCCTTTTCAAACCCGTTAAGCCAGTCAAGTAATTCACTCCGGTCGGCATGTGCCGAAAGCCCGTTGATGGTAAATACTTTTGCTTTTACCTGAACATCCTGCCCATATATACGAATGGTAGGCTCGCCCCGTTGTAAGCGCCATCCGCGGCCACCATATGCCTGGTAACCGGTAATTACTATCACATTTTCTTCATGTGGCAGGCGGTGGTAAAGGTGGTGTAAAATACGTCCGCCGGTCATCATGCCGCTGCCTGCAATAATGACTGTATCGTGCTTATAATCATTTATTTTTTTTGATTCCTCTGCAGTTCGGGTAACGGTAAGATTGTTTCGGAGTTCCAGGAAGGTTTCATCATTTTCAATGTCGGTATCCTCGAGTTTGTGATATGATTTGTGTTTTCGGTAGAATTCAGTTGCCTTTATGGCCATCGGGCTATCTACAAAAATGCGCACTTTTGGTATTTCTTTTTTGTGCAATAAATTCTTCAGCATCATCAGCAGGGTTTGGGTTCTGCCAATTGAAAAGGCAGGCACTATAATATTTCCATCATGCTCAAAGGTATCATTCATCATATCCAGCACATCTTCCCTTTCAGTTGGTGTTATATCACGGTCACCATAAGTGGATTCTACAAATAAAATATCAGCCTCTTTCATAATATGAGGTGGGTAAAGGATTATATCGTTAGGCCGGCCCAAATCGCCTGAAAATACAATTTTCTTGGTTTGCTCATGCCCGCTGAGGGTAAGTTCAACAATGGCTGCACCCAGTATATGCCCGGCATTATAAAAACAAACCGAAATTCTTGGTGCTATTTGCAACGGGTTTTCAAAAGTGGTGCCTACAATATGCTCTTTTATTGGCTCTACATCCTCAATGGTATAGAGTGGTTGCGGATCTTCATGTTTGGAATAGCCTTTCTTTTTTGCATAACGGGCTTCTTCCATTTGCAGGCCTGCAGAGTCCATTAAAATTAAATCCATCAGGTCGGCGGTAGCGGTAGTGCAATACACCGGTCCTTTGTAGCCGTCTTTAAAAAGTTTTGGTAAATACCCGGTATGGTCAAGGTGAGCATGGGTTATTACCACGGCATCTATTGATTCGGGATCCACCGGAAATTTATCCCAGTTCAGCAACCGCAGTTCCTTTCGTCCCTGAAAGAGGCCACAATCCAGTAATAAGGTGAAATCGTCAATCTGAAGAAGATATTTTGAGCCGGTTACTTCACCGGAGGCCCCAAGGAATTTTACACGTACGTTCATTTGGCAATCATTTTTTTAAAATAGTTGAAAAGTGTTTATCAAGGCATTAAAACTATGCTTTTAAGAGGTTTTTAGCTTCATTTTTCAGCCAACTTTAAAATATTCCCTGAATTTTTCCATAAAAGCTTCCCTCCGGGTGTTTCCTACATCCAATAAGGCGCCATCCTGCATGGCAATAGTAGCCGTTTTACCTTTATTAAAACTTTTCAGGAAACGTAGGTTGATAATATGACTTTGGTGAATCCGGGCAAAGCCGTCTTCTTCCAGTAAATCCTCATATTCCTTCAGAGTTTTGCTGATGGTCATTTTTTTACCACCTGACAAATAAAAATGGGTGTAATTGCTTGCAGCTTCCAGCCTTATAAGTTCCTCCAGTTCAATCAGTTCAAAACCCTGCAAAGTAGGTAGTGCCAGTTTTTTTAAGCCTGTAGCTTTATCCCTGAGTTGCGTAATGGTTTGCTTGATTTGGAAAAGGTCGGGCCATGGAGATTCAATTTTTCTTAATTTCTGAATGGTTTGTTCCAGTTCGTCCGCATCCACGGGTTTCAGGAGGTAATCCACCGCATTAAATTTAAATGCCTTTATGGCAAAGTGGTCATAGGCCGTGGTGAAAACTATTTTAGGTAAAGGCGGGTTTAGTTTTTCAATCAGGTCAAAACCGGTAAACGGCCCGAGGTTAATATCCAGAAAAAGTACCTGTGGTTTGAATTTTGCCACTGCACCGGGCATCTCAAGCACCTTACTGATTGCAGCTACCACTTCAATTTCCCCGGAATAGGGTTTTAGTTTGGCGATCAGGGAATCAATACAATATTGTTCATCATCAATAATAAGGACCTTTATCATTCTTGCTCATTTAGGTAAGTAAGTTCAATGGTTACATTGGTGCCGGCAGCCTCCCCATTAGCACCCAGAAGATCGGTATAATAATAATTAGTCTTTATAGGTAGTACCTGCTCCATCATTTTCAAACGATCGCCGGTAAGTTTTGTTCCCATACTTTGGTGATGTTTTCCTGTTGTTGCATTTTTTTCGGCTGCAGATCGTCCGATGCCATTATCCCAAATATTGAAAATGATTTTACCTTTTTCTTTGCCTATAGTTATTTGGAGTTGCTTTTTGCCTGTGTGCAGCGGTTTTAATCCGTGAATGATCGCATTTTCTACAAAGGGTTGCAGCAACATTGGCGGTATTTCTACCTGTTCTTCCAAACCCTGGGATATAACAAATGTAAAATCAAAATCATCCTGCATGCGCAATTGTTCCA
>JALOMX010000316.1 GCA_025455245.1 Chitinophagaceae bacterium | reverse complement strand
ATATACTTTCGGAAATGCCCGGCAATGAGGCGAATAAGGCTTTGGAATCGCTTGTCCGATATACCACGGACAGATCCTACTGATATCAAATTGGCAATCGACTTATAGTTTTTGGATTGATGGAAAAAAGGTGGAACATAAAAAAACCGGATGAACAAAAGGTTGCCTCCCTGCAGTCAGCGCTGGGCATCAATCCAGTTCTTTGTCGTTTACTGGTGGATAGGGGAATTGAAACCTTCGACCAGGCCAAAGCCTACTTCAGGCCCGGCCTTGAGAACCTCCACGATCCCTACCTGATGAAGGATATGCACCTCGCGGTTGAAAGGATCATCCGTGCGGTTAACTTCGGTGAAAAAATCCTTATTTACGGGGATTATGATGTGGACGGAACAACTGCCGTAGCCGTCATGTTTCGTTTTATTTCCTCCATTCATTCCAATTGCGATTTTTATATCCCTCACCGATACAGGGAAGGTTACGGAATTAGCCAACAGGGAATTGATTTTGCCCTGGAAAATGGATTTAACCTGATTATTTCCCTGGATTGCGGTATCAAGTCTGTGGAACTTATCAGGTATGCTCAAACCAATGGAATAGATTTTATTGTTTGCGATCATCACCTACCCGATGAGGAATTACCCCCTGCTGTAGCCATACTCAACCCCAAACAGTCAGACTGTCACTATCCGTTTAAAGAGTTGTGCGGATGTGGTGTCGGGTTTAAACTAATTCAAGCCCTGTGCATCAGGTTGGGAAAGCCCGATGATACCTGGCAAAATTTTTTAGACCTGGTAGCCATTGCCATTGCAGCCGATATTGTTCCAATTATTGGAGAAAACAGGATACTGACCTACTATGGCCTCAAAAAGGTAAATGACAGCCCGTCCACAGGAGTAAAAGCATTGATCAAATTATCCAATATGGAGGGGCTGATCCATGTAAATAATCTTGTATTTGTCATTGCGCCCCGGGTGAATGCCGCTGGCCGGATGGATGATGCCCGAAAAGCTGTTGAACTCTTTATTTCGGAGAATGATGAAAAAGCCTTCCAATTTGCGGAAGAACTGCACAGTGATAATGATGAAAGAAGGGAAGTTGACCTGTCTATTACGGAACAGGCAATTGCAATGATTGATAATAATGAAGACCTCAGAATTCGCAAGTCAACCGTATTGCATGATGCTACCTGGCATAAAGGAGTGGTGGGAATTGTGGCATCAAGGTTGATTGAAAAATATTACCGCCCCACTGTGGTTTTAACGGATAGCGGCGAAAAAGTTGCAGGTTCGGCCCGCAGTGTGCTGGGCTTCAATATTTATGAAGCAATTCACCAATGCAGGGAACTTCTGGAAAACTACGGAGGGCACTTTTATGCAGCAGGATTAACCCTTAAAAAAGAAAATGTAGGGCCTTTCTCAGAAAAATTTGAAGAAGTAGTTGCTTCTTCTATTACCCCTGAAATGCTGGTGCCTGAAATTACCATTGACTGTAAAATCGAATTCAAAGATATTACTCAGAAGTTCTATGATATTTTGTGCCAAATGGAACCATTCGGACCCGAAAACATGCGTCCTGTCTTTATTGCAGAGCAGGTTTATGAAACCGGGAAAAGCCGCATAGTAAAAGATGCCCATATAAAATTTGAATTGGTACAGAATGGTATTACCATTGATGGAATTGGCTTTGGCCTTTCGCCAAAATTCGGAATTCTAACTCCGAATCAACCACTCGATATTGTTTTTACATTAGATGAAAATGAATGGAACAATATCAAACGGATTCAATTGAGGGTGATCGATATTAGAAAATCTTTTGAATATTCCAACAATTAGATCCTTGAAAAAGACCCTGGCATATCTGCGTTATTTTTTTTATATTGGATTAAACTGGAATTTCAGATTAGCAATAGCTATAATTTATTATGAGATCAAAGGTGAAAATAAATATGGATTAAATACCATAGGTATTGATGACCTGAGTACTTCGGTAAACGAAGATGACCGAAAACATGCAAGTATCTATCAACCTGTAAACTACTACATTGCCGAATGGCTTTTAAATCAAACAGATCATTTGGATGTGAGTAAAAAAACATGCAGACTTTTAGATGCAGGCTGTGGAAAGGGAAGGGTTTTATTCATGGCAGCACATTATGGATTTAAAAAAATCACGGGATTTGACCTGTCCCCTGCCATGTGCCACATTGCCATACAAAATATTGAATTGAACAGATCAGCATTTCCGGATACAGAATTTGAAATCATCCATTCCAATGCATCGGATTTTGAAGTCAGCGATGACACAGGGGTCATATTCATGTTCAATCCATTCAACAAACACGTAATGGAAAAATTTGCCGTTCAGATTCAAAAAAGCCTTGAAAAAACACCAAGGGAAATGATCATTTTATATGCCAATCCGGAATGTAAAGATATTCTTCTGAACATAGGCTTTCATGAAATCAACTCCATAAAAAAATTAAGGCTGCTTCAAGGATTGGTTTTGTCCAATAAAAAAGACCGGTGATCTTCACCGGTCTTTTTTTGAAGCAGAAACTCAGACCTCTGTAATGATGGTTGGTTTCGGCTGTTCCATCAAGGCCACGCTCCGGCTTATAAAATCAGTGAGCTCACTGCCTTTCAACATCCCCTGGCTTAATAAGGCAAGATCAAGGAGATTTTTTACAAGCTTCTCCTTTTTGGACTCATCCTCCTCAGACAGTATCTGGGAATGGATGGTATGATTTCCGTTTAAAGTAAAATTAACTTCGTCCGGCATGCTTGCATAAAAACCCATCATGCCTCCACCGCCACTTGCCTGTGCCATGTCCTTCATCCGGCGGCTCCATTCCGGACGGGTAGCCACTACCGGCGGAGCTTCAGGACTTAATCCTTTCACTTCAACCACTGCAGTGGTCTGGCTAACCTTGCTTTTAAATAAATCAACCAACTGATTAGCCTGCTCCGGCGTCAATACACTCTCGTTGGTTTCAGCTTTATCTACAAGATTATCAGCAATATCAGAATCTACCCGAACAAACTGAACCTTATCCAGTTTCATTTCCATGTGGCCAATCCAACTCGGATCAATAAGGTCATTCAGTTTTACCACATAGTAACCTTTTGATTTAGCAGCTTTAATGTAGGCATCCTGCTGTATTTCATCCGTTGTATAAATAATAACCGTCTTTTTATCCTTATTGGTTTGAAGGGTTTCAGCGGCCATCATATATTCATCAATGGTCATGTATTTTTCGCTGGTAACCTCCTGCATCACACAAAACGACTTAGCCTTGTCATAAAACTTTTCATCGGTAAGCATTCCATATTTTACAAACAACCCAAGGCTTTCCCATTTGCTTTCAAAATCATTTCTGTCATTGCGGAAAATCTCATCAAGCTTATCGGCAACCTTTTTGGTAATGTGGGCATTGATCTTTTTCACATTGGGATC
>JALOMX010000315.1 GCA_025455245.1 Chitinophagaceae bacterium | reverse complement strand
ATTGCTGATTCGCCCATGTTTTCATCGTTGGTAGCACAGCGCGCACCGGCAGAAGGACGAGGCACCGCGCTTACGCTGGTAACCTGCATTGGCTTTGGTATTACCATTGTAAGCATATTGCTGTTAAACAGGATGAGTGAATACATTTCGCAGGTTTGGTTGTATTGGCTTTTGATGCCCGGCCCTGTGATGGGGCTGATTAGTATGTCGGCAAAAAAACAAACGCTTAAATGAATAAGAATATGCATAACCTTTCAGAAGACATAAGCATACAACGGGCAGGCATTGACGAAGCTGAGCTGTTGCAAAACATAAGCATACAAACCTTCACCGAAACCTTCGCCGCTGTAAACACTCCTGAAAACATGCAGGCATACATCCGCGATTACCTCAACATTGAAAAACTAAAGTCCGAGCTTTCCAACCCTGATTCGGCTTTTTATTTTGCCAGGCTCGAAGGAAACATCATCGGTTACCTTAAACTCAATTTTTCAACAGCCCAAACCGAACTGAAGGATCAGCAGGCCATTGAGATCGAAAGGATTTATGTGTCGCAATCTTTCCTGGGAAAAGGTATTGGAAACCTGCTGCTTGAACATGCCATTCAGGTGGCGCAGCAATCAAATGCAACTTATATATGGCTTGGTGTATGGGAAGAAAACAAAAGGGCCATAGCGTTTTATCAGAAGAACGGGTTTGTAGCCTTCGACAAGCACATTTTTATGCTGGGCAACGATGCGCAAACGGATATGATGATGAAACGGGAATTGATAACAACTTAATGTGAACAATAGCCTCAAACAAGCCTTTCATCAGGCGTATGTAAATCCACGGAAAGAATACGAACCAATTTTTCAAAACCCGGGAACATCGGATTCAGAACGACATTATTTTCAAACGGCATGACCGCAGATGGCACTTTCAGTGCGAGACATTCATTGGCCTGAAAAAGGGTTGATCCAATCTGCCTGATAGAAAAGTCTTCTACCTGTCGCCAGTTTTCAGGAAGTTCCTCAAGCCTGATGGTTTTCACCGGCGCCAATTCATCAATCTCAATAGTTATAATAAACAGGTTGGAAGGCAGTTCATCCTCCTCAAGGTGCACCAGTGTTTCAAGCAATGCCAGCGAACGGTACTCACTGGTATAAACGGCATAAGTTCCTTCAAAATTCCAACGCCCGCCTACATTATACGAACCCATACCGCTCAGGTCTTGTGTGCGCGCCTTGCTTTTTACAATACGAAAAACCTTCATGCTTGCTGCTTGATCAAAATACTTTTTGGTCACCGAAAACCCTGCTTATGTGTAAATACCCTCTTCAATCCTTTCCATTATTTGGTTGACCAATCGGATACCGGTAGGGTACTTGAGTAATTCAAGCGGAATTTTTCCGCGCAAGGCACGGTTGGGCTTTCGGAGCCACCTGTTCAACTTATTCTTATCTTCAAAAAGGGCTAACCCCCTTGCAATGGTTTGGGCAATTTCTATACTGTGAGAAGAAATCCATCCATCAAGCAGATCTTCATTGGCTTTACGGGCAAGGGTTTTATAGGAAATATTCAAGAGATCGCACATTTCAGTAAGGGGAATACCCATGACTTCGGCAAGATTGCGAACAGACCATTTGGAAATGCCGGATTCGCCAACCTGATAGAAATCAAGCGCGGATTCGGGCATTTTGCCGGCAAAATACCTGCCTCCCAAAACCCTCCATGCAATCATATTTTGAGGGGAATGATTGGATATATAGGCTTCCAGAGGCTCTTCAGTAAAATGGGTATCATTTTCTTTATCCTGTAACGGATAATTGTTTGATTTTTTAGTTTCCTCTTCCATACCTAAGACATTTGTCACAAAGGTATATCTATTTTGTCTGTTTTTCAAGTTTTTTTTATACTCCCCTCCCTTCAACAAGGCATTACTTTACAAGTCATTTGTCATTACCTTTGCCGACTTCAAATTTTAGAAACATGTCTGTTACTTCCAAGTCAATTGATTTTTCGCTTCCATACAAGGTTGCCGATATTACTTTAGCCGATTGGGGCCGTAAGGAAATCCGCCTTGCAGAGGCCGAGATGCCCGGCCTGATGGCCATTCGTGCCGAGTATGGTCCAAGCCAACCCCTGAAAGGCGCCAGAATAGCAGGGTGCCTGCACATGACCATTCAAACTGCCGTGCTTATTGAAACCCTTGTTGCCCTTGGCGCCGAGGTAAAATGGAGCTCTTGCAATATCTTCTCCACACAGGACCATGCCGCAGCAGCCATTGCCGCAGCAGGTATTGGTGTGTTTGCCTGGAAAGGCCAGACCGTTGAAGAAGCCGATTGGTGCATTGAGCAAACCCTGTTTTTTGGCAGTGCAGACCGTCCCCTGAATATGATTCTTGACGATGGCGGCGACCTTACCAATATGGTGTTTGATACCTATCCTGAATTGATCCAGCACATAAAAGGATTAAGTGAAGAAACAACCACAGGTGTACACCGCTTGTACGAGCGTATGGCAAAGGGTACACTCCCCATTCCTGCCATTAACGTAAACGACAGCGTTACAAAGAGCAAATTCGACAACAAGTATGGTTGCCAGGAAAGCCTTGTGGATGCTATTCGTCGTGCTACCGATGTAATGATGGCCGGAAAAGTGGCTGTTGTGGGCGGTTATGGTGATGTGGGTAAAGGATCTGCCAATAGCCTTCGTGGTGCCGGTGCTCGCGTAATCGTTACCGAAATCGATCCCATCTGCGCCCTGCAGGCCGCTATGGATGGCTTTGAGGTGAAGAAAATGAAGGACGCTGTAAAAGAAGCCGACATTGTTGTTACTGCTTCCGGTTGCCGCGACCTGATTACCGGCGAGCATTTCAAGCTGATGAAAGACAAAACCATCGTGTGCAACATTGGCCACTTCGATATTGAAATTGATGTAGCATGGCTCAATGAAAACTATGGTCATACCAAAGACACCATCAAACCGCAGGTTGACCTGTATAGTGTTGATGGCAAAGACATCATCCTATTGGCCGAAGGTCGCCTTGTAAACCTTGGTTGCGCCACCGGCCACCCAAGCTTTGTTATGAGCAACAGCTTCAGCAATCAGACACTTGCACAGATTGAGTTGTGGAACAACCACGCCAATTACGAAAACAAAGTGTATGTATTGCCCAAGCACCTCGATGAAAAAGTAGCCCGTTTGCACCTTTCAAAAATCGGTGTTGAACTTGACGAACTGACCGATGCACAGGCTGAATACCTCGGTATCAGCAAAGTTGGTCCGTTTAAGACTGATCATTACAGGTACTAATTCCCGGGGAATAATTTATTTTTTTCAAAAGGCTGTCTCAATGGTTTTGAGACGGCCTTTTTGTTTTCCTAAAAAACTGCCTCGCCCTAATTACCTGAAAACCATAGTCAGCCACCCCTAAAAAACAAACAACCCACACTGTTTTTTCAACATAAAAGTTCCTTTTGCCCACCTGCACCACACCGGCCAC
>JALOMX010000314.1 GCA_025455245.1 Chitinophagaceae bacterium | reverse complement strand
CCGCATTACCAAAGTTACTCCCCTTGAGGGTGTAAGTGCCGAAACAGCGGGCGCACTCACATTATACCTGACAGAACATCTTGGTATCCCCGTATCTACCACGCATACCATTACCGGCGCCATCATTGGTGTAGGTGCCACCAAGCGCTTAAGCGCGGTCCGGTGGGGAGTTACCATCAGCCTTCTTTGGGCATGGATTCTTACCATTCCGATTAGTGCTTTGCTGGCAGCTTTGGTTTTTTATCTTATTAAGTTTATTGCGTAATTTACGATACCCAAAAAAGGCAAACACGCTACATTTGCAACATGTCAAAAATTCTTGTAACAGGCGGCTGTGGCTATATTGGAGCGCACACAATTGTCGATCTTATTGAAAACGGATTTGAGGTAATATCCATAGATGATAACAGCAGAAGTACCCCCTTTCTTCTTACAGGTTTAGAAAAGATTACCGGTATCAGGGTTAAAAATTATAAAGTAAACCTGTGCGATTTTGACGACACCCGGGCGGTCTTCCAGGAAAATCCCGACATCATAGGCATCATTCATTTTGCAGCCTACAAGGCAGTGGGCGAATCGGTTGAAAAACCTTTGATGTATTTCGACAACAACATCCCCTCGTTGGTAAACCTGCTGAAATGTACCGATGAATTCAAGGTTCCCTATTTTGTTTTTTCTTCAAGTTGCACGGTTTACGGCAACCCCGATCATATTCCTGTAACCGAACAATCGCCCACAAAGCCTGCCGAAAGCCCTTACGGCCTTACCAAGCAAATTGGCGAACTGATCATACAGCAAAGCAGTCCGGTTATGGACACCCAATTTATTTTGCTCCGGTATTTCAATCCGGTGGGTGCGCACCCTTCCATTCATATAGGGGAATTGCCCTTGGGCAAACCGGCCAATCTTGTGCCGGCCATCACCCAAAGCGCCATCGGAAAAATACCCGCACTGACCGTTTTTGGAAACGACTACCCCACCCGCGACGGCAGCAATATCCGCGACTATATTCATGTAAGCGACATAGCCCATGCCCATACGCTCGGCATTCAGTTTCTTGAAAATGGAAAGAACAATAACAAGGTTGAAATATTTAACCTCGGCACCGGTAATGGCGTGAGTGTGCTCGAAGCCATCAAAGCTTTCGAAGAATCCACCGGGCAGAAGTTGGATTACCATATCGGGCCACGCAGGGCCGGCGATGTGGTGGCCATTTATGCCAACAACGAAAAAGCGGTAACCGAATTGGGTTGGGAAATAAAATATGACCTGAATACCATGATGAAAACCGCCTGGGATTGGGAAGTAAAAATCAAAGAAGACGAGCTCCTGATCGGGTCGCAAAATCCCCTGCTGAATTAATTATTGTATTCCCCTGCACTTCAACCACTCAAACGGCTAAATTTGCCGCAAATTTTAAGAAAATGTCGCTCGACTCACTGGTAATCCTCAATGAAAAAGAAACCCGCGCAGGTTTTGGTGAAGGTATTTACGAACTGGCAAAAACCAATCCTGATGTGATTGTACTGACTGCCGACCTTGCCGGGTCCTTCAAACTTGGTCCCTTTATCAAAGAATTCAAAGAACGTTTTATTCAGTGTGGCATTGGCGAAGCCAATATGATGGGGATTGCCGCCGGGCTGACCATTGGCGGGAAAATACCTTATACCACCACTTTTGCCAATTTCAGCACCGGTCGTGTGTATGATCAGATCCGTCAAAGCATTGCCTACAGCGATAAAAATGTAAAAATATGTGCAAGCCACGCCGGTCTTACCCTTGGTGAGGATGGCGCTACCCACCAGATCCTCGAAGACCTCGGACTGATGAAAATGCTTCCCGGCATGACCGTCATCAACCCCTGCGATTTCAACCAGACCAAAGCTGCCACCAAGGCCATTGCTGACTTTCATGGGCCGGTGTACCTGCGTTTTGGCCGCCCCAAGTGGCCCAACTTTACCAAAGAAGACGGCAGCGATTTTGTGATCGGTAAAGCACAGGTACTTGCCGAAGGAACCGATGTAAGCCTTTTTGCCTGCGGCCACATGGTTTGGAAAACCATTGAAGCAGCCAAAATATTGGCCGGACAGGGTATCAGCGCCGAAGTGATCAACGTGCATACTTTAAAGCCGCTCGATACCGAAACCATCATTGCAAGCCTGCGCAAAACCGGATGTGCCGTCAGCGCCGAAGAACATAATATCATTGGCGGCCTTGGCGACAGCATAGCCCAAACCGCCGCACGCAACTGCCCCGTACCACAGGAATACATCGGCACCAACGATACCTTTGGCGAAAGCGGAAAGCCTGCCGATCTGCTGAAAAAATATGGGCTCGATACACCACAGATTGTGGAGGCAGCGAAGAAAGCAATTGCGCGCAAGGGCTGATTACAACATTCATTGTTATAAAATAATGCGGGAGGCAGGGCAAAACCCTGTCTCTTTTTTTTGTGCACACATGAGCAAGCCAGGCATTTTGAATAAAGGCTCCTTTCACGCAACATCCACCTTCGTAGATTGGTGAAAGATTGGTGTGATGGAAAGCAGGGCATAAAGGTTTTAAAATACGGCAATAATAAGAACCCGGCCTTGAAGGAGTTGTGGAGGTTTCAGTAAAGTTTGAGCAGTGTACCGGGAATTACCATGATATCATGGATACCTATATTCATGCATCTTACAGCCCTGATTGTAACCCCAATCGAACACCTTTTCCAAGCCCTGATTGCAGGTTTCCTCTTTATGGGTACTTTGGTCCCTACCTGCCCGGAAGCATGGGTGTGACCTGTGGGACATCAGCGAAAGCTCCCATGATGTCCCAAAGTCACACGAAACAAACCAACAAATAGAAATGCCTGCCTGCAATGGCCAACAACCCATGAATTGTTTTTTAGTTAAATAAATCAGCCGGTTTTTGTTTAATTATTAAACAAAAACCCCTTAACAATTTCTTTAAAATCTGGTAACAAGACCTTAACCATTTGGAAACATTGCGCTTCAATTTTTGCATCAAATATTTAAAGTATGAGCAAAAAAATGAAGTTATCAAAATGGATGCTCCCTGTTGTGCCTTTTGTGATGCTGGCATGCAACAAGGACAAGAATAATGTGGATGCTCCGGAATTAGTTCCTCATTCAAAAACCCCTTCCATGATTTCTGCCCTCGCAGGGGCCGGCCCTTACGAGTTTTTCCCCCTCATTGGCAGTGATGATGTGTTGGCAGAATCTCCTTCGTTCGTGTACGGTGCACAACCTGATGGTCAGGCTTTCATGAAAAATCCCAATGGCAGTGGTTACATGCTGATTACCAACCATGAAATTACCCGTGCCGTAAGCCGTGTTTACCTCGATAACAACCTGAAGCCTACCAAGGGCGAATATATCGTTGACGCCGAAGGTGGTCAGTGGAGGCTGTGTTCTGCAACCCTTGCTACCCCCGAAGAACATGGATTTGGTCCCTTGTTTTTAACAGCCGGTGAAAGTGGTGAAG
>JALOMX010000313.1 GCA_025455245.1 Chitinophagaceae bacterium | reverse complement strand
CCTTCCGGCAAAAAGCATGCTGATGGCATAACCGAATTGGAATACAGCCGTAATGTTGGCATAATCACTGTTAGTCCAATTGAATTTTTCTGCCAGGACAGGCTGTAATAAACTCAAAACCTGCCGGTCAAGGTAGTTAACGGTTGTCGCAAAAAACAATAATCCACAAATCGTCCAGCGGTATTTTCCAATGGCTTCTTTCATAGCAATCATTTTGAATTTTTTACCTCATTCCGAGGATTGTTATTACCCCTTAATTTCTTTTATCATTCTCAGCGCTTCCTCTGTATTTTTTTTCAATAATTCAAAATCGCGATTCTCCATGATTTGCTTTGTAATTAGTTTGCTTCCCATTCCAACCGCAACCACTCCCGATTTAAACCAGGCTTTAAGGTTCTCTGCTTCAAGTTCCACCCCACCGGTTGGCATAAACTTCAGATTGGGAAATAGCTCCTTAATGGCGCTTACAAAACCGGGGCCAAGTACGTTGCCCGGAAACAATTTTACCATCGGGCAGCCTGCCTTTTCAGCCTCATGGATTTCGGTTGGCGTCATACAACCGGGCACCCAAAGCATTTTATTCAGATAGGCCACATCGCAAACACTTGCATCAAAAACAGGGCTTATCAGGTAATCTGCCCCGGCATCGATAAAAGCGTTTGCCTGTTCGGCAGATTTAATGGTACCTATACCAAGATACATTCCGGGTAATTCTGCATCAGCCAATGTACGCATGGCCTTAAAATTATTCAAGGCAGCTTCACCTCTGTTGGTGTATTCCACCATTCGGATACCTGCCGAATAAAGTACCCTTAGAATTTCAAGGCTTAATCCTTCATCTTTATTAAAGAACAATGGTAACACCCCCTGACTGATTATTCCTTCTGAAATCTGTTCCTGCTTTGTCATAGTTTACAATCGTTGTATTGGTTGACTAATGTTGATTAAAATGTGGGCGAAAGGTAATGTTTTTGAAGCCTCTCCCATCCCGTACCATCAATGAATCACCGAATATTTTACGCAATCGATTACGTAAATTATGCATTGGGAACCATTGAAAAAGCCAATGATATCAGGTACTTTTGAACCATATTAAAAGTATTTCTAAATTAAAAATTTGATTGTATGCCAGCGAAAGTGGTGACATTAGGTGAAATCATGATGCGTCTTTCAACGCCCGGATTTGAGCGTTTTGTACAAGCAGACAGTTTTGATGTAACGTATGGTGGAGGCGAAGCCAACGTAGCCGTAGCGCTCTGCAATTATGGTTTAAACGGGGTTTTTGTTACCAAGGTTCCGGATAATGCATTGGGGCAATCAGCCATCAATCATATTCGCAGGTATGGTGTGGATACACAGTTTATTGCAAGGGGGGGAAAGCGGCTTGGCATTTATTTTCTGGAAACCGGAGCAAGCATGCGTGCATCGCAGGTAATATATGACCGCGCAGGAGCAAGCATTGCCGATGTTGACACCAGCGAATTTGATTTTGATAAAATTTTCGATGGCGCTACCTGGTTTCATACAACAGGCATTACCCCTGCATTAAGTGATAAAGCCGCTGCCCTGACCGAGGCTGCCTTAAAAGCTGCAAAAGCAAAAGGCATTACAACAAGCATCGACCTTAACTACCGTAAAAAACTGTGGAGTAAAGAAAAAGCCCGCGAAGTGATGACAAGGCTTTGTGAGTATGTGGATGTATGCATTGGCAACGAAGAAGACGCTGAAACCACACTTGGATTCAAGGCTGAAGGTACCGATGTTACCAAAGGTGAACTGAATCTTGACGGATACAAAAGTGTGTTCCGCCAGATGAAAGAAAAATTCGGATTCCAATACATTGCCAGTACGCTTCGCGAAAGCCACAGTGCCAGCGACAATGGTTGGAGTGCATTGGTGTATGATGGCAATGAATTTTATCATACACGGGAATACGAGGTTCGTATTGTTGACCGTGTAGGCTCAGGAGATAGTTTCGCAAGCGGTTTTATCTATGGATTGGTCTCCGGGATGAGCATGCCCGATGCAGCAGAGTTTGGAGTTGCTGCCTCAGCGCTAAAGCACACCATCCCCGGCGATTTGAACCATGCAACCCTGAATGAAGTAAAAGATTTGATGAAGGGTGACGCGAGTGGCAGGGTTCAGAGATAAGAGAAAAAAACAAAATTTAAATTCCAAATTCCAAAATTTCGTGAACCACATTTTGGAATTTGGAATTTGAAAATTTGGGATTTTAAAATAATACTTTATGATCATCGATACACTTGATAATGCCCACAAGTACTTTGCCGTACATCCTTTATTCGAACAGGCTTTTGCATATATCAACAAACAGGATCTTACTGCCGCAGAAGATGGTAAGTTTACCGTAGATGGCGATAATCTGAAAGCTATTTTCAGCAACAGTCCCGGCAAAACTGCAGAAGCAAGTACATCAAAATTTGAATGTCACAATTCAAATATCGACATACAGGTTTGCATAACCGGCCTGGAAACAATTGGATGGAAACCAAGGGCAAAATGCCTCCAACCCAATGGAGATTATAACGCTGAAAAAGATGTGCAACTGTTTTTCGATAAACCTGATATGTTTTTCCAGCTTACAGATGGACAATTCGTTATCTTTTTTCCAGACGATGTTCATGCACCTATGATTGGTAATGGCAATATTAAAAAGCTGGTGATGAAGGTTAAAATATAAGCCCGATTGTAACTCTCCAGGGATTAATTCGATTCATTAAGGCCCTGCGATATTGGTCTGCAACAAGAGGCTGTCTCAAAAGGGCAGCCTTTTTTCATTTAATATTATAAATATTATAATATATTGTAATATGAATTAATATTTCTACTTTTACGGCATGCCAAAAGGAAAAACTTTGCAACTTGTCTTCAAACAGGATTTTCAGGGTCAGGGCATGCTTATCCCGTTCACTTTAGAAGAGATGGTTCCCGCCGATCATCCTGTTCGCACCGTAGGTGCGGTGCTTGACCAGATTGATTTAAAGCCGATTTTACGCAGGTACAAGACCGGTGGTACCAGCAGTTACCATCCCAGGGTATTGCTCAAGGCCCTGGTATTTGCCTACATGAACAACATCTATAGCAGCCGCAAGATAGAAGAAGCGCTTCACCAGAATATCATGTTTATGTGGCTTTGCGGCATGAGTAAGCCTGACCATAATACTATTAACCGCTTCCGGGGCCAACGTCTTCAGAAAACACTCGAGCCTATCTTTTCTCAAGTGGTACTTATGTTGCATGATGAGGGCCTCTTAAGTATCAAAGACCTTTATGTAGATGGTACCAAGGTAGAAGCCAACGCCAACCGCTACACTTTTGTATGGGGTAAAAGCATCAAAACCAACCGGGAAAAAATCCGTCAGCAGCTAAAAGATTTGTGGGACTATGCCAAAAACGTAGCTGCCTCGGAGATGGATGATGACACAGATCCCTCAAAATTTGAGAAGATTGATGCAGAAAAAGTAAAGCAAACC
>JALOMX010000312.1 GCA_025455245.1 Chitinophagaceae bacterium | reverse complement strand
TCCCTTGAAACCATAACACCCGACTTTGAGTTTCAGGCGGGCAGGGGCGGTTTGGCCATCAGATTTGCTTTTTAAATCCTTTTTTTTACCAATTGTAATAAAAAGGGTATCCTGAAAATGGATACCCTTTTTTGGGTGATTGATTTACCGCGGTGTAGGTGAATAATGGCTATTGCATATATAACCGTTGCCTGTGGCTTAACTGCTTATGGAGAAATGATTTTTACGACCTTTGACCATTATGATACTGCAAATACAAAAGTGTCTGAGCCTTACTGAAGGGTTACCGGCCCTGCATCTGTTTTTCATCTTCTCTTTAGGGTTGGCAGCCGTAGCCATTTCTTTTTGTGGGCATTCCATTTTACCATTATAAAACAACAAAAGAAATACCTATGAAGACCCGTTATTTATTTTTGGCCATATCCTGGTTGTGTTTTCCGTTTTGGCTGTTTTCTCAGGAAACTTCGGCATCTGAATCGCATGAACCTTTTAAAAAGACGCATTCCTTAAGCCTTGCCATCGGGCATGCCCATGTATTTGATGGCCGGGATGCGGAAGGGAATAAAAAAGTACTGGCATTACCCATGTGGGCATTTGATTACAATTTTCAGTTTTCTCCCAAATGGGGTATCGGTCTGCATACCGATTTAATCACTGAAACTTTTGAGGTTGAGAAACATCTTGAAAACGGCGGAGAAGGCGAAGTGGTTGAACGCTCAACACCCATTGCCCCGGCCATTATGGGTGTGTTTAAACCCACCCATCACTGGGGTTTTGGTTTAGGCTTGGGAGGCGAATTTGCAAAAGAAGAAAATTATGTTCTTACCCGGGCTGGTGTAGAGTACGTGGCAGAAATCGGAAATGGCCTGGAAGTTTTTGGGGCTATACAGTATGATTTTCGCTGGGATGCTTATGATACCTGGACCATTGGCCTGGGTATTTCAAAAGCATTGGGAAAACGCCATAAGTCAACGGTCCACAAGGAATGATGCTGGCAGGCATCATTGAAACCTTTACCTCCCGCATGATGGCGGATGAAGACACCACGTCAGCTGGGAAATAATACAAACATAAAGGACGAAAAAGATTAGCACACGCAACGTTACCCGTTTACAAACGTTGCGATGGAGTTCATCTGCCTGTATGCTGATTAAGGCAGAAAAGGTAAAAATTAATTACCTGCATTAATTTTTATTTGCTTTTCGTGAAAATTGATGCGGTAACTCAATAAATTTGGCTATTCCGGCGCGCTGCTAACGACGATTTATATAAATTTTCTTCCACGAGCCCTGTTTGTGTTATGGGAAACCGATTGCTTTATTTTGAGACTGCACTATTTGCAATTGGATTTTTTTGTACCCTTTTATCTTCCATGGTACTGCTTTCCGGAAAGGATGGCCGTTCGCCAGCAAACCGCTTTCTGGTGTATTTCCTGGTTTCCATGACCGTAGTCATGTTCATGTTGTATGTAATTCAGGGAGGCTTTATTGTTGAAATTCCCTGGCTTTACCGGCTTCCGAGTCCTATGTATTATTTTATGTTTCCGGCCGCCTACATTTATGTACGCATGATATTGCTTGATGAGGCCCGGCCACGAAAAACCGATTGGTTGCATGCCATTCCTGCCCTTTTACACCTCGTTGAAATGACCCCGTATTACCTGAGTTCAAACCAACGCAAACTGGAACATATCCTGGCTGACAGTACAAATCCGTTGGGAGCAGTGGCACATTCAGAAGGTTGGTTACCCGGTTATATGCACAACTTTATCCGCGGTTGTATTGGGGTTATATATGCTTTGCTGATGATGCGGCTGCTTTGGCATTCGCGCAGGCGCCGCCCGGCAGGCTTCATGGTTTTCCCCGAAATGATTCAATGGTTATGGGTACTTTCCAGCATGCTGATGCTGTTTTCGCTGTCGCTTGTAATGGCTTTTATTGCTCCGGGGCAGGGCAGTCTCATTGTCAGGTCCGCCCTGTTATACACCATTTTGGCTGCCACCCAAATCGTTTCGGGCTTGTACCTGATGCTAAATCCATCATTGCTGTTTGGCATGCCAAAGCTGGAAAAAATGGTGGGCAGGTTAAGGTTAATGCGCGAAGGAGTACAGGAAGACAAACCTTACCCGGTTTTGGCAGGGCCCCTGTTCAATATAGAAACCAATCGAATAGAACCCCCTTTTCATGCACAGCAGCCCCCTTCCCCTGTTGAAATGGAAACCCCGAAGGAGGAGCTTGCTGAATCCCTGCCATTTTCAATGGAAGAGGAAGGAAAGGAAATAAAGCGATTTCCACAAGAAATGTACGATGATTTTATTAACCGGATGACCAGGCTGATGGAAGATGAAAAACCTTTTCTGCGACAGCGATATTCCATCAGCGAACTCGCACATGATGTGAAAGTACCGCAGCACCATATTTCATACCTGCTCAATAATATTTTCCAGATTCGGTATAATGATTACATTAATCAATTCAGGATCAGGTACTTAAAGGACAGGATGGCCAAAGAAAACCTAAGCCACATGACGCTGGAAGGGCTGGCGCTGGAAGCGGGTTTCAGCTCGCGGATTACGTTTATACGGGTTGTGCAAAAGCAAACAGGGATGAAACCTTCTGAATACTTTAAACTTGATTTGGCAGAAGCAGAGTAGGATACCGTCCTTTCCTGATCCCGGTTGTACCCTTCCCCCATTCCAAAAATAGGAACACTTTTTACCACGTAGCGCCAAATGAATGGAAATAACAGCCTAATCTTTGTTTCAAATCGTGAATAAGTTACCTCAACCCTCTTAAAACTTTGGTTTTCCGTTCCTGAATCTTTTTTCTTTACAAGGGTAAACCGGTTAACAGGGCCAATGAATCAAATAATTGGCGAAAACTAACAGAACTTATAAAATCTTTTTTTACAATCAACCTACATTATGGAAAGAAGTGTTTTAAATTTTAAATGGTTAATGGGTGCCGCACTTATATTGCTGCTGGCATCCTGTAATCAAACGCAAACAGCATCAACCGCAGATAATGACGGTTCAACCTTTAAGGGAGATGTTCAACTTGATGTGAGGGATTCAAAAGCCGACTGGGCACCTTACATCCGTAAAAAAGCGCCCGAAGGAGCTCCCAATATTCTTTTCATCCTGTACGATGATACCGGTTTGGGCGCCTGGTCGCCTTATGGTGGCCGAATAAATATGCCTACCATGGATGCCCTTGCGGCAGATGGGTTAACCTATACACAGTGGCATACCGTGGCGCTGTGTTCGCCAACCCGGTCCTGCATTAATACAGGCCGCAACCATAACCTGAACGGAATGGGGTCTATTACAGAGGGAGCTAATGGGTTTCCGGGATATAGCTGTCAATTACCCCCTCAGGCGGCTACCATGGCGCAAATTTTGAATGATAACGGATGGAGCACTTTTTGGATAGGAAAGGACCACAACGTACCTGAAACCGACCTTTCGGCAGGGGCCAATAAAAGTCAGTGGCCTTT
>JALOMX010000032.1 GCA_025455245.1 Chitinophagaceae bacterium | reverse complement strand
GTAACGGAGTACGGCATTGCGTACCTGTATGGGCGCAACCTGCGGCAGCGGGCACACGACCTTATCAGCATTGCCCACCCCGATGACCGGGAGATGCTTGAAAAAGCGGCGTGGGAGCGATTCAGGAAGTTTTAACCATTGGTTAAAAACAGGCTTCTGCAGGTTCATACAAACCGGCAAATCTTTAAGGATCAAATTCTTACTGGTATGGGGTCATGTGAACATTTTTCTCAGGAAAAAAGAAGCCTGTTTTGCCTTTCCTGATGAGCAGTTTTCAGCAACAATCTGTCCGATTCGGTTATAAAGTCTGAAATGGGATTTGGCGTTGTTTTCCCATGGATGATGTAAACTTTCACGGCAGAACAGGTGTCCATTTCAATTTTTAGCCAAAAAATTCACGCCCATCAGACCATACTTTTCATGCCATTAGGTATTCCGGCAAGTACCCGAGACGGTTGAGAATGATATTCGCCTTCCATAGGGCATATAAACACATAAACCTTGACAGGCAATGATTCCTGTCACAACAAATACCAAAGGCTTTTTGTAACTTGTAGGCTTAATGCAATAGGGCAAAAAAAGGGTTTGGGCAAATAAATGAATAATGAACCGCGAAGTATTAATCGAATTGGCGGGAATAACCCTGCAGGGAGACCTTACCATACCTCCTGTAGCAAAAGGTATCATTATTTTTTCGCATGGAAGTGGCAGCAGCCGGCACAGTCCGCGAAATAAATCCGTTGCAGCCTATCTGCTGAAAAAAGGATTTGCCACCCTGCTGCCTGACCTGCTGACACCTGATGAGGACAAGGTAAATGAAAACCGTTTCAATATTGAACTTCTTACTAGGCGACTGACGGATGCTACAAGATGGCTAATGCAGCATGGATCATTATCAGGATTACCTTTTGGTTACTTTGGCGCAAGCACCGGAGCAGCTTCGGCACTAAAAGCCGCAGCACGCAATCAATCCACGGGGGCGGTGGTATCACGTGGCGGAAGGCCGGACCTGGCCATGGATGAAATTGAAAACGTCAATGCGCCCACGTTACTTATTGTCGGCAGCCTTGACGCAGATGTTCTCAACCTGAATACCATAGCCCTTGATGCACTTACCTGCTATAAAAGCCTCGAGATAGTACCCGGCGCATCCCACTTGTTTGAAGAACCCGGTACCCTCGAAAGGGTATCACAAATTGCCGGAGAATGGTTTGAAAGATTTCTGTTTAAGAAACATTAACTTATTACGCCATGTATAAAGACCGAACAGATGCAGGCCTTAAGCTTGCAAAACAACTTGAGGCATACCGTGGTAAAAACGCCGTAGTGCTTGCCATTCCAAGAGGGGGCGTTCCTGTAGGATGTGCGGTGGCAAGGCACCTCGGGCTGCCGCTTGAACTTTTGCTGGCAAAAAAAATTGGCCATCCCGTAAACCGGGAATATGCCATTGGCGCCGTAAGCCTCACTGAGAGATTCATTGCAAACAATGAAAACATTCCGGAGGATTATCTTGAAAGTGAAACAAAACGGGTGCGTGAACGACTACGGGAAATGAATGAAAGATTCAACGCAGGCGTATCACCTGTTTCATTGGAAAACAAAATTCTGATAGTTACCGATGATGGTATTGCTACCGGAAATACGCTGAGGTGTACTATTGGAATGCTTCGCAAAAACCGCCCCGAAAAGATTATCATTGCAGTACCGGTTGCTTCAGATTCATCCATCAGCAAGCTATCCCCGTTGGTGGATGAAATTGTTTGCCCATGGGTACCTTCATGGTTTAACAGTGTTGGGGCTTTCTATGAAAATTTCCAACAAATAAATGATGAGGAAGTGATGGATTATTTAAACAGGTTCAGGGAGCATAAGGAATGATAGATGCAGAATCCCTTTTCAAACTATTCATTTTCATGACCTCCTCTAAAAAGGCCTCCGTTTCCCTTATCACCCCATCAACATCGCCGCTCTTCAAATAGCTGCCGATAACATGATCCCCTGTGTTGGGCATTGCCTTTTCACGTTTAAGGCTGACAGGAGTCTTAATCTGTTTAAACATGTCAAGCATGGCATCAACCCGAACCACGGGATCCTGATTTTGTGCATCCCTAAAGTAATAAAGCAATAGCAAAGGTTGGGTAATGCGCTGAAAAGTGGCAGTTTTCATAGATGTTTCGAGCATTTCCTGCAGTTGCACCGTTGCCTCAAGACGATAAGGGGTATTCCAGTATTTTTTATAAACGGCTCTTGTATCCTTTGCGATGTTATAATTGCTGCCAATTACCAGTCTTGCAATCTGTAAACCCCATGGGTTATTAAGCAGCCATGCATTAGGGTCGTTGATGGCAATGTTGGGTGAAAACAAAACAATTCCTGCCACATCATTGGGATAAGCTGCAGCAAGCTGTAATGCCTGTGTTCCTCCGGTAGAGGTACCCATCAGTATAACTTTCTTACCAAGCTTTTTTCCTACGGCAAGCGCCTGTTTGGCACTCTCCCAATAGCTGTCTGCCGTTAGGCCGAGCAATTGTTCCGAGGTATCCAAACCATGCATACTAAGCCTGCTCAGGTAAAGGTTGCATCCAAAGGTTTGGGCTATGGTACGGTGAACAGGACTTCCTTCTTCATGACTTGCACTAAAGCCATGCAGGTACACTATGGCATATTCGGTTACCTGCTTTTGCGAACTGTCATACCATTCAATTTTAGCTTCATTTCCGGGCTTGATTCGCCATTTGCTTTCTCCCTCCTGAACAAAAGAATCAAGCTTATAGCCACTCAAAACGATTTCGGGCAAAAGGGTATCATATCTCGGATGATCGGGGGCAGGACCCAATAGGTAGGCAATGCATAATATAACCGTAATTATTCCACCCCACCTGAGATAATGAATCAGCTTTCTCATTTTATAATTTTTCGCAGGCTTCACCATCTGGCATATTTATTTGCTTGGTTAATTAATCCGCGGGCTTTAGACGATCGTATGTCATTCAGCTTCGGCATTTTTTATCTGCGAAAATAGAGTTTGGAGCCAACTTCCCGAAAACAAAACCGCCCCTCACCGGGTATTCCGGGGGGACGGTTAGCTCCAAAACCCAATCAGCCAACTATTGACGCTCTACTTTTACATTACCACTTACATTTATTACAGAAGAAGCCGGCGATCCCCAGTATTTTATCCTTCCCGATCCACTCGCATTAAGGTGCAATGCATCTTTTACATTTACTTCCACTTCAGGATTTCCACTAAGGTGCAGATCTGCTTCATTTACCATGAGCTGCTTCAGGAAGATATCAGGGTTCCCGCTTGCATCAATCCTTAACTTGTTCGCAGTTCCATTCAGGCTCTCAACCCTGGCATTCCCGCTTAAGTGAAGGTCTAATTTCTCCCAATTGAATCCTTCTCCCAATTGAAGTTTGCAGTTCCCCGAAAGTGTGATCAGGGAAAGGTCAGAAGTGTAAATTTTGAGTTTGACATTATCATTGCGTACCCTTGACAAAGCCGGGTACTCAAACGAAAGGCTTCCGTTACTCAGTTTGTCATCGTATTCTCTTACAAGATTTGCATATCCCGAGACCTCAACCCGCTGCTGATTGCTTTTAATGATCTCGACTTCCCTGTTTCCGGAAATATGTACTTTATCAAAAGTTCCGGGCACTCTTTCTTCAGAGATAACAGAACCGCTGCCCACCAATACATCCTTTGTGCACGAGGCGAAAAATAAAGACACCAAAAGATTTACAAAAATGATCCTTTTCATACATTAATATTTATTTTAATTTTTAAAAATTGTACACTCTTAAATTTTTAAGGAAATGACTTATCGGTTTCAAAATTCAATACGATAATTAACGACCGGTACCAGCCCCATCTGATAAACATTTTTGATGGTCTGTGAATTATTGTCGTAATAATTGAAATACAGGTTTTGACGATTGGTTACATTTTGAATATCTACCATAAATACATGGGTCAGCCTTTTTGTATTGATCCGGTAGCTTGCACTGATATCACCCCGAAGATAAACGGGCCCCGATTCGGAAAAATACTGATTGAGTACCGGCACCCTCTCCCCCGCTTCCTTTGATGCTTCAAGATCAATCGGGCTTTCACGCAGACCTCCACTTACAATAATCCTTCCATTCAGGCCCCATATACGTTCGCCATGCAGGCCACTCTTCCATTCTTTTCCTGCAACCATATTTGTTTGGTACCCTCTGTTGAAGCGGGTATTAAACCAGTTGTTGTTATAATTTGAAAATTCCGAAGTGAATAAGGATCCGGTTAAAAGATAATAAAACCCATTTCGGAAAGGCCTTTCAAGAGAAAGATCAATGCCTGCATTTCTGCCTTTCCCTGTACTTACAAGTTTTTGTTTTCCATACAGATCCCAAAAGTTGGTTTGATTGATCAGGGAAAATTCACTGTTCTCCTTTGCTTCAACACCTATGTCGTACAAATGCTGAAAATATGCCTCAGCTTTCAGGGTGATGCCTTTTCCCAAAGCCCTTTCATAGGCCAGTACCGTATGAATAGCTTTAGGTAATTTCAGGTCTTTGTTGGGTAAGGTACCGGGTGCTGCACCCTCAGGTGAGAAATAGTATGTACTCAGATGTTCGGGTTTTGTATGCAAGCCTGCCGACAGGGTAACGGACTGCACATTGTCGGGGCGAAACTGAACGGATCCGCGGGGTTCCAGGCTCCAACTGTCATTTACATCAAGGTACGTTGCATGCAAACCACCCACCAAAGTAATATTGGTACCGGCTCGGTATTTATATTGGGCAAAACCTTGAAGATATGTATTGTTACCCTTGAGGTCAAGGTGCTCCACAAATGTTTCTGAAGGCTCGTCATAATGCCAATCGCTGTAATCAAAACGCAGCGCTGAGGCTATTCCTCCTGCCCTGAAGGTACTTCTTGCATTGATTTTGTTATTGTACAAAAGGCTTGCCCGGTAGGCAATATCCTTCGTCCTGTTTTTTACAATGGGTTCGGATTTATAATCCTCTTCTATATTAAGGGTATCTCCTTTAAAGTCAAGGCTGTTATAGGTTACAGCCAAAACAGTTTTCAGATAGGCATGTTTGTTGAAAAAAAACTGATGACTTATTCCGGCCACTCCGGTTTTTCCCTTGTCCGTACTGATAAAGTTATCCTGATCTGATTCCCATTTGCTGCTGTCATTCTCCAACTCATTCTCACTAAGATTTGATCCTCCTAATCCAAACAGGCTGAAAGTACCGGCTTTTCGTGTTGGAAAATTTAATTTGAAAGACAGATCCTGATACTCCGGTACATACCCACCCATATCAATAAAATGCTTCAATAATCCAAGCGTGCTGTAACGGTAATTAATCAGGTAAGAGGATTGACTTTCCTTTTTAAAGTAACCTTCAGCAGCCGCCTCCATTCCCATAGCCCCTATCATAAAAGCATATTCACGTTTCCGGGTATTTCCATTACGAAAATTAAGGTCAAAAACACCGGAGGATGCATTGCCATACTCTGCAGGAAATGCTCCCGTAAAAAAATCGGAGGTACCCAACGTACTGCTGCTAAGCATACTGATAACCCCTCCGCCATTTCCTAAACCACTAAAATGGTTTGGGTTGGGTATTTCTATACCTTCAAGCCTCCATAACATTCCCTTCGGGGAATTGCCGCGGACAATTATTTCATTTCCATCGTCCCCGTTGGCACTTACACCGGGAAAATTCATGGCCATTCGGGCAGGGTCAAAAACCGATACAGGATAACGACGGGTATCTTCTACAGAAAAAGACCGTGCACTTGCCGATGCAAATTCGTTGATAGCCCTCGCTGAACGCCTTCGTCCCGTGATTTCAACATTCCCAAGCTGTGAAAGCTTTTCAACAAGGGAAACATTCAATTCCAGTTCCTTGCCCGAAGTCACCATGACTTCCTGCACCGATTGGTCTTCATAACCAATTCTGCTGATCAGCAAGGTTTGCCTGCCAAGCGGTACATCTTTCAACAGGAAAAAACCCATGCTGTCTGTGATTGTTCCAACCTCACGGAAAGCAAGACTTACACTGACATCTGAAAGGGGCCTCTTACTATCGGCATCAATTATATAGCCTTTGATGGTTTGGGAAAGTTGTTGCTGAGCAATTGCGCCATCATAAAAAAGCAAAAGTGAAAGGACTGTAAACAAAATGTTTTTCATGGTGTGTGTTTTTGTTGTTTGTGTGATAACAACAAAGGTTGTCTTTACCCTTAACGAACACCATGAATAATTTTAAAAAAATGCTGAAATTCCCTGTAAACGGCGGATTTTCAGGTACTAATGGCAGAAGTACAATTTTCTGAAAAATTAAAAATCACATCAATATGTCAGTGCTGTTTGGTAAAAAAATGCTATCAGGCAAACGGATTGCTTTTTACAAAAAACAAACGGATTTCAGAAAGCCGGACATCCCCGGCAGTGAAAAATTCCTGAAAATTTTTTGAAGAAATATGGAATCAGCTTCTCTGAGATTAGTTACCGGAAGCGAGGGAATTCGTATCCACGTTCAGATATGGCCGTATCTTTTCCAGCCAGCCTTTCTCTACGGAATGGATTTTCAGCAGGTCATCTATCTTTTTATAAGGGCCATGCTGATTGCGGTAAGCCACAATTACCTTGGCAAGTTGCCAGGTTATATAAGGATGGGATTTAAGTTGGGCTTCGGAGCATTCATTAATTGAAATCTTCTCCATAGATTCCTCATTCCAAATCAGGTTAGGTTTAATCTGTTGAAAAATGGAATCAGGAAGCCCAAATGTTTCACCTACCTGATCAATATTGGCAAAGCCGCCAAGTTTGCCCCGGTATTTTAAAATAGCCGAAGCCCTTTTACCGCCAATACCCGGCAATAAAGTCCAGGTAAGGCTGTCGGCTTTGTTTACATCAATCTTCAGTGAAACATTGGGCCTTGGTGTGTTATCTGCTGAAGCAACCTCATTTGATTTTTTTACCGGTGGTGTGAATTCCCCAATAGTGGGGGTGCCAACATTGTCAGTAAAAATTTTAGCGTAGGGAATCAATTTAGCTGCTTCTTCCGGTGTGAGGGAATACATTTTTTTCAGATCCTCCGGCTTTTGGAACCGTCCGCCCTTTTCCCTGAAGTTCAGGATATTGAGAGCGGCTTTTTCCCTAAGGCCAAAGGATATTAATTCTTCATATGTTACGGTGTTGGGATCAAAAGTGGAAAGGGCGCCTGAAGTAAATGAAATTTCCTTTGATCCATCCGTTGATTTTGCATAATAATTACTCCTTTGATTACTCTTATATTCCTTTTTGTTTTCTTCGAAAACCCTGCCTGAATCCTCTTCTTTTATTTTCAACGTTTCTTCCACCTGTACTGCCACAAAAGGCTCGGTTGAAGTGTGGGAAGATTCGAAAATTCCGGATTTGAATACTATTACGATTCCTGATGCCACACAACCGAAAACCACAACCGCTCTTTTTTGTGAGCGCGAAAAGCTCAGATAACTTTTCGAAAGAGTGTTATTTTCAGAAATCCCGCGTTTCATCTGGCATTCCTTTTATCCCACAAATGTAAATTCAAGGGTAGGCAAAAGGGAACCGTATAAATACGCATTTTTTAACGTAATAACCCTGAATTTTCAGAACTCAAGGTGCAATCCATCGAATGCGAGCTTCATCCCCGGAGGCAGATCGCTTTCAGTTTCGGCATGGGTTCCAAGCTGATGGCTGATATGGGTGAAATAGGCATGTGGAACTTCAAGTTCGCGGGAGAGTGCGACCGCCTCGTCAAGGGTAAAATGGGATATATGTTTCTGCTTGCGCAAGGCATTCAGAACAAGCGTCCTGCTTCCCCGGATTTTTTGTTTTTCTTCCTCCTCTATCCGGTTTGCATCTGTTATGTACGTAAAGTCTCCTATCCTGAATCCCATTACCGGCATTCGGTGGTGCCAAACCATTATGGGTAAAAAAGGCAGGTCACCAATCATGAACGGCGCTTCATCAATTTCGTTTAGTCTGACATGGGGTACACCCGGATAGGGATTGGGCTCAAAAGCATAAGGTATTTCGCGCTTTACTCCCTCAAGGCTCATGGCACTGCCAAAAATATTGGTAGGCCCTTGCTGAAAATACTGAAATGGACGGGTATCATCAATCCCGCCGAGATGATCTTTATGCGGATGGGTAATTACAATTCCATCAAGCTTCTTTACCCCGTAGGTTAACATTTGCTGCCTGAAATCGGGGGTTGCATCAATTACCACCGTTGTCGTGGAGGATTGAACCAAAATGCTGCTTCTTAGACGCTTATCCTTTTCATCTTCCGAAGAACAAACTTCACAAATGCACCCGACAAGGGGTACCCCACCACTTGTACCGGTTCCCAAAAAAGTTACAGAAAAAGATGGCGCCGTCATATCAGGGCATTGTTAATTGCCAAATCTACGGCTCGTTTATTTGTAAAGCTGCCGTAAGGCCGAGATAAAGTTTCTGGCTTTCATCAGTCAACAGGTCGAGGTTTATATTAATCAGCGGAATCAGTTCGGTAAGGGTATGTACCCGGCCCTCGGTTTGAAGGAATTTATTCAGTACCACTACTTTTTTTTGCTCCAGAATACAGTATCCGCTTTGAAAATTACCCCGCTCATAGCGCACAATGTATCCCGCCTCCGTCAATATCCTTTCAAGCTTTTGTAAGGTTGTCTGATTATACTTCATAGATTTCCGATAATAATTGAATAAACTCCAATTACCACAAAATTACTTTTCCTGAACCAAGTCTTGCATCTCAATTTTCCACAATTTTGCAAGGATTAAATAACGATTTGCTTGCCGGAATCCAATGAGTTTCGAGGGACAAGGTCATGTAATGATATGACCATTCTCATTTTTTTGCTCTCAACATTCTGTCAACTTCGCATGGTATTTGATAAACAACCATAAAGCCAATCTTTTTGGATTTTTATAAACAAAAATAAATTGTATGATCACACCAGAGCAACCACTCTTCGGACGGCTAAATGACGCCCGTGCCGAAGTAGAAAAATGGGTAGAAAGCATGGCTGCCCACCTGAAACCTGACAATATATATTGGTGTACAGGTTCCGATGAAGAATACAACGAACTGTGCCAGAAACTTGTTGAAAAAGGGACCTTTATCAGGCTAAATCCGGAAAAGCGACCCAATAGTTATGCATGTTTCAGCGACCCGAGTGATGTGGCAAGGGTAGAAGACAAAACCTTTATTTGCAGCCGCCGCAAGGACGATGCCGGTCCAACCAACAACTGGATGGATCCCCGCGAAATGAAAGACATCCTGGAGCCCCTTACCTACGGATGCATGAAAGGCCGTACACTATATGTAATTCCTTTCTGCATGGGCCCCATCGGAAGCCCCTTTAGCCGTTATGGAGTCGAAATTACCGACAGCGAGTATGTGGTCGTTAATATGAAGCTGATGACAAGAATGGGGGACCATACATATCAGTACATGACTCCCGGAGAATGGGTTCGTTGTATACATACGGTAGGCGCACCGCTTAATGAAGGTCAGGCAGATGTAAAATGGCCATGTAACCCTTCTGTAAAATATATTACCCATTTCCCCGAAGACAGGCTGATCATCAGCTACGGAAGCGGATATGGTGGTAATGCCCTGTTGGGTAAAAAGTGTTTTGCCCTCCGTATAGCAAGTGTAATGGGACATGAGGAAGGCTGGCTGGCCGAACACATGCTTATTTTAGGTGTGGAATCTCCCGAAGGCGAAAAAGACTACGTTGCTGCCGCCTTCCCGAGTGCCTGCGGTAAAACCAACTTCGCCATGATGATCCCCCCTGAAGGGATGGCCGGCTGGAAAGTTACCACCATCGGTGATGACATTGCCTGGATACATAAGGGTGAAGACGGCAGGCTGTACGCCATCAACCCCGAAAGCGGATACTTTGGCGTAGCGCCCGGTACCAATTACAAAACCAATCCCAACGCCATGAAAAGCGTTGAAAAAGATACCATCTTTACCAATGTAGGCATAACCCCTGATGGCGATGTATGGTGGGAAGGTATGAGCAAGCATATACCCGAAGGTGTAATTGGCTGGAATGGAAAACACTGGGATGCCGCATCCGGTAAGCCTGTAGCCCACCCCAATGCACGTTTTACCGCTCCTGCATTGAATAACCCGGCGCTTGATCCTAAGTGGGATGACCCCAAAGGTGTCCGGATTTCTGCCTTTATTTTCGGCGGACGCAGGGCAACCACGGTTCCTTTGGTTTATCAGGCCTTCAACTGGAACTTTGGGGTATATATGGCCGCTACCATGGGTAGTGAAATGACTGCAGCCGCCTTTGGCGAAGTTGGTAAGGTTCGCCGCGACCCATTTGCCATGCTGCCTTTTATGGGATACCACGCCGGTGAATACTGGAACCATTGGCTTCAGTTTGGCCGCGACCTGCCCAATGCGCCACGTATTTTTGGTGTAAACTGGTTTAGAAAAGACGACGAAGGCAAATTTATGTGGCCCGGTTTTGGTGAAAACCTGAGGGTCCTTAAATGGATCATTGGTCGCGTAAAAGGACGTTCCTCTTCTGTAGAAAGCCCAATCGGTTGGGAACCAAGGTATAAGGATATTGATTGGACAGGCCTCGATTTCCCTGAAGAAGAATTCTGCAAGATCATGGAAATTGACC